>JAHPYY010000075.1 GCA_019058515.1 Promethearchaeota archaeon | reverse complement strand
GCTCTATTTAAACAAACATCCCGTCACCTATGGATGTAAAGAGCAATTTTTATAGGAGTATCATGAGATTGATAAATTGGTGTCAAAGAATTTATGATTTTATTAGAATGGGTATCAAACAAATCGTTATATTGTTTTTTTGCGATTATCAAGGCTTCATCAGGGTGCTTAGCAAAATATCTTGAAGGGCGGGATTCTTCTTCTTTAATAATCCACTTTTTTTCTTTTTCTAACTGAGTTAGAATATTGTAGATACGAGAATAGGGGACGCCCGAGGTATCTGAGAGTTCTCGAGCATCCATTGGCCCTCGTGAAATTAATGTTAAATAGATAGCGATTTCGTAATCGGTTAGTCCTATCGCTCGTAAACTTTCCTTTGTAGCTTCAGGTATTTCTGACGACATGCAAAAAATACAAATATTGTGATTATAGTTACAAAAACTCGATTATAATTAAAGTATTCTCTACGCAACATACAAATGATAGCAAATTAAAGTTTCTAACAATTCCATAAAAATGGGTTGAATGATTATAAAGAATGTATTTCCGATTCAACAGAAGAAAGGGCATCGTGTAATTGCTTTAACTTGGGTTTTCCTACGGAGTTCATTACCCAGAGATAACATAACCACCTGAGAATAAGTGTTTTTGTAAAACAAAATAAACTGATTAAATAAAACCTAAAAAACTTTATCTCAGCTGGTTTGAGTCAGAAAAAATTTTCGATTTATATATAAATCAAACAAAAATTTTTATATACTATGCTCTCTTGCACCTTTAGGATTAGATATATTTATTAAAAAAAGTTTATTTAGAGGTGAAATTATGGTAAATTTAAAAGAAAAACTAAAGGAAAGTGGCTTAAAACTAAAGGATGGTTTAGTTAAGGTGGGTGAAGGAGTAGCAAGTGGAGCCAAATCCTTAGGAGATTCGGTTAAAAAAGCTGTAAAGAAAGAACCTAATATTGCTAAGGATACGGAAAAAGAGAATATAGAAGAATAAGCTAATTCTGCAGGAAAAAATATAGTCAAAACCGCTAAAACCGTAAAGAAAGCAAAACAAACAGCTAAAAAAGATAAAGATATAAATAAAAAGAGAGTGAGAAATAAACAGAAACAATCTAAAATCAAATTTATTTTTTTAAATGCTACATTTTTACTTCTTTTTTTCCCCTATTTTTAAGAATGATGTCCCTACCTGAAAAAGATTTGCTAGAAATATCTTTTAACAAATCTAATTCTCTCTTCTTCAGGGCTTTTTGATTTATGCAAAACATGTTTCTCAAATTTTAGATATAACCTCAATAACTCCTCATACATTTCTTTTTTAGCAGGATCTGGCACAAGAACGATTGTCTCGTCATCTATTAAAAATTTTTGAATAATTTTTTCCCAAGTTACATCGAGTCCAAAATAATTGTAATAAGACTTGATTGCTCTAATAGCTGCTCCTAATGCCGCTGAATCGGAACTCTTGGATTGTCTCACGGGAGTTTGAAATACATCTGCTATTGTCTGCAATATCGCTCTATTCTGAGATCCCCCTCCTGTTACGTAAATTTCTGTGGGGTTCTCTTTTATCCATGATGAGTGAAGTCTCATACTAAGTATTTGCGCCTCTATTACTCCCCGTATGTTACTACTCATTGTATCTTCCTCAAATCCAAATTTATGGATTTTTGGCTCGAGTACTAATGGAACAATTTCTGGTAAATAATACGGAAGCATTATTTTTCCATGATTACCGGCAGGAGTGCGTTTTAAAATATCTGTGAATTTCTCCCAAGAAAGTTGGTATCTGTTTTTTACCATTTCTCTAGTTATCGCTCCATTTTTAAAGCAAATCAAGCTCATATACTCACCCGTTGGGGATCCGAACACATGTCCCTCGCCTTTATAATCAAGGTAAAGATTTTTCATGAAGCTAAAATAGGTATCGCTTGTTCCTAAACTTATGCAAGCTTTTCCACTTTTTATTAAACCAACCCCAATTAAACTATTTGGATTATCTCCAGACCACGTGTTAATTAAAGTGTCCTTGTGAAACTTAAAACGCTCGACAAAAAAAGGTGATATCTTTCCAAGAATGGTATTTGATTTAACGAGGGTAGGTAATTTTTTTCTAAGATTTGGAGCCGTAGATTTCAACGCTTTGTCATCCCACTTAAAAGTTTTAATATTCATTAAATTCATCCCCGCTCCATCGGCATGATCTATAGGAGCATTTTTCCCTATTAGCACCGAAGCCAAAAAAGAGCTTACAAGATGTATAATAGATGTTTTTTGATATTGTACTGGCTTTGTTTTGAAGAATTTTCTAATTTGAGGGCCAGAGAACCGTTCAAATGTGTTAGATCCCGTAAGTTCAATTGTTCTTTCTGCTCCACCTAGCTTTTCTCTAATTTCACAACATTCTTCGAAAGTGCTAGAATCCATCCAAATTGGAGCTGTAGTTCGCGAAAAGCATTTATCAAGCTGCGAAGAAAGTGACCTTTTAGAATCTAAGTTGGAAAGGGTGTTGCTAAATTTTTCATTTAGATAAACTGTTCCGTGTTGTTGACCAGACCCAGAAATGCATATAATTTCTTTAAGAGTTATTTCGCTTTTAATGATCCCAAACAACTTTTCTAGAGCCTCAATCCACATTAAAGGAGGAGCGTGAATTACTTTAGGATCGTTAAAATAAAGCACGCCATTTTTGGTGCCAAAATGAGATATATCTTCGTCATATATGACGGTACTCTTAAGAATCGTCTCGGCTTTTTCATAGTCGACGACTATTCCCGTAAGGCTCTGTGTAGAACAATCTAATCCAAGAAATAAATCGGGCATGAAAAATACTTGAATTTACACGGTAATTAGGTTATTTAATAACTTATTGAAATTAAACGTAATTGTCAATAGATTCATAAAAAATGTAAAAAATTAGTATTGGTTTTTAATCATTTAATGGTTAAAAAACTTCATTTTTTTATAGATTGAATGGAATAGATTCAATAACTGATCATTCTATTCCTATTTTCATAACAAAACTTAATATAGATATTTCACATTTTTTAATTATAATTATTATTTTTCGACATTTATATGAAAATTATCTATCAAGAGGTATAGAATTATTACAGATCCTATTGATTTGCGAATTTTAGAGGAATTAAAAGAAAATAGCCGCGTTTCATTTAACGACATATCAAAAAGAGTCGGGAAAACTGAAGCAACGGTAAGAAGACGAGTTAGAAGGTTAGAAAAAGAAGGGATCATCCAGAGATACACGATTCAATACAGTATCAATACAAAACCTAAAACGCGAGCTACCGTAAAAATAGAACCTGATTTTAAAGATATAAAAAGAATTTTGAAAGAATTAAGAGGTATCGAAGAAATCACGGACATTTGGAGACTTTCGGGGGATTGTGGTCTCTTTCTTAAAGTAGAGATAGGTTCCATCGAAGAATTTAATCCATTAATAGAAAGCAAGATAAGCGCGATTCAAGGAGTCTCTATTAAAGAAACTTGTTTTATAACAGATATTATAAAGTAATTACCAATTAGCTAATTACTTATTTTCTCTTTATAACATTTTGGTTTAATATCATCGCTATAGTACGCTTTTAAGAATAACTTTTTTAACAATATTGTTAAATTCGCGTAAACTTCTTGAATGGCTCAGTTTATTTAATGTCTAATATTTAAATTAATATAAAATTATTTAACATAGCTAAATAATAATGAGCTATAAATTTAGTAAGGAAGAGCTCAATCAACTCCTTATCGATTACAATAATTTTGCATTAAGCAAATACGACTTACCGGATAAAGTTTGCATATGGGACGAGACTTTACGCGATGGAGAGCAAAGCCCTACTGTGCACTTGACTTTAGAAGAAAAAATTCATTTAACTAAACTGATGGACGAGATTGGTGTCAAAATCATCGCTGTTGGATATCCTGCGGTTTCAGAATATGAAAAAAAGATCGTAAAAACGATTGTGAACGAGGATTGTAAACACGCTACTATTGTAGGTATTTCAAGGCCAAAAAAAACAGATATCGACGCGTGTATCGACGCCGATTTAGAAGAAATCGTCGTGTTTATGCCTATATCTCCAATCTTCATGAAAACGTTAAAATTGACAAAGGAACAAGAGCTTGAGCAAATTAAATCGGCACTATTTTATGCTAAAGATAACGGTCTAAGAGTAAACTGGGTGTCTGAAGATTGTACCAGAGCAGAGTTTACTCACATCATTAATGTTTTTAAAGAGGCGATTAACGCCGGAGCTGAAAGAATTGTCATTGGAGACACGGTAGGAGTTCTTACCCCTCAATCTACTTCGTATCTAATTAGAAAAGTTCGATCTGAAGTGTATAATCAAACTAATAAGAAAGTGCTTATGGGAATTCATACGCACAATGACTTTGGATTAGCAGTTTCAAATACGATTACAGGCGTGTTTGAAGGTTGCAGATATCCTCACACATGCATTAATGGATACGGTGAAAGAGCAGGTAACGCTTCGCTAGAGGAAGTAGCGACAAATCTCCATAGAATTGGAATTGACACGGGTATAGATCTGACGAAACTTCCTGAGCTAAGCGAGACTTGCGAAAAATATTTTTGTCAACCTTTAGCACAAAATAAACCAATAGTCGGAGAGTATGCCTTTTCCCATGAAAGTGGTCTTCATATCGCTGCTATTCTTGCTCATCCTTTAACTTACGAACCCATAAATCCTCGCATCGTTGGAAGAAGGCGGAGTTTTTATTTAGGAAAATTTTCAGGGTCCTCTTCCGTCCTTCACGCGTTAAAGGAAAAAATTAAAGTACTTGATCTCGAGATTCCCAATGAAATAATTAGAAAAATCGTGAACGAGGTGAAAACTAAGCATGAATCCTCCTCTAAAGAAGATATCAGAAACTCATTCCAAGTCATTAAAAGCGAACTAAAAAGAATAACAAAAGGCGTGAGCGACAGAGAATTCTTCGAGATTGTAAACAAATACGCTCAACCTTACGTTCCAGAAGATTTTAAACCTAAACAATCCTAAAGCACATTAGGATCCCTCTTCTAAGGACTTATTCCTTTCTTTTAATCGCTTCCGCGTGTTTTCAATGTCTTTTTGAAGCTTACTCTTCTGCTTTTTGTATTCTTTTTCGGTGATCTTGCCTGAGTTATATTTTTTATCGAGAAATGACAATAAGTTGTAAATAGAGGTTAGTTTTTTCTCCAATCGTTCTATTTCCTCTTGTATCTGTTCAAACTCGTCTCCAATTTTAGAGGGTTTAACGCCCTTCTTTCCGATTTTCGTAGATTTTGTGTCGATTACTTCTTCCATTTTTGGTGCTTTAATTTGAACAGGTTCACCGCTATTTTTGATGGATTTTGGTTTTGGAGGTAATTCTGATAATTTGGATGGACCAAAAATTTCCTTTACAATGTCATTGTCGTTGCTAAGATCAGAATTACTTTCAGAAGATGATTCGGAAAGAGCGCTAACTATATTTTCGACGGTCAATTTCATTGTATCTAGTTGGATTGAAAAAGAGTTAAGTAGATTAATAATGTCATTTTTACTAGTAATTTCTGATAAGGTTAATTTGGGGATTGTTATTTTCTCTTCTTCGGTAGTTTCGAGAGAAGCTTCCTCTACTTCAGCTACATCGGTAATTTCTCCCTCTTCAGCGGATTCTACTACTGCTTCATGTTCAGAAAATATTCTTTTGTCAGATATTAACCAGTTAAATATGTTTAAAATAAGTTTGCTATGGTCTCCGTAGGTTAATCCACCCCCAATATCATTTCTAAACATCTCGTAACTTCCTACAGCGCAAACTCTGCCATTTTCTGGTTGAGAGATGCAAATCAATGGACACGAGAAAGGCTCAGATGTTTCATTGGAAGAGCATATCGAAAACGCATTTCCAACAACCGACAGCGAGCATCCTGCTCTAAAACATATTTCATTTACATTTTGTGTTATCGGATGTGGAGGTATAAATTCAGTAATCAGTGGTAAATTCTCAATGTCCATAATATTCTTCTTTTCGTCTAATACTTGGTCGTTTTCAAACGCTATCCCAAATCGTTCGCTTAGTTCGCTTAAATTGCTACTTCTTCCTTTATCTCCTCCCGCGTGGGATAGAATCAGTAGTCCGCCTCCATCTCGGGAAACCCATTTCTCAATTTCGGCAATCTCTTGACGAGATATCTTCGCGAAATCAGGGCAAGCGAATACTAGAATATCATAGCTAGTTATATTTGTTTGATTAATGCCTGGCTCCGCGAAGTTATCGCACTGAAAATTATTCGATTCTAAAAGCTCTTTTAGTTGACTATAATTCTTTTCTATACTCCCTCTTTCCTTGTGGGAAGAATCAAATGCAATTTTATAAGGCATAGTATTTCGTTATTTGAAATAATCAATTATATGCAATATTTGATTATCATGTTATTAATAATATTCTAAAATATTCATAAGAAGTGATTGTCAATTTAATAGTTCTTACTTTTTTTTTCTTTACTCATTTTGTGCGAACCATCAATTATGATTTTAATATTTCAAGAAATATTGGATGGAATTTCGAACTACTCAAAAAACACTTTTATCTCCAATTATTAGGTTATCTTTTATAATGTTCTCGACTTTTACATCACTTCCAATAATAGAGGAATGAGTTATGATGTTTTTAAGAGATGAATTCCTTTCAATGACCGAATCTGAAATGATACAATTTTCAATGGTTGTATTATCGCCTATTGAACAATAGGGCCCTATTACAGAGTTAAAAATATTTGAGTTTTTCCCTATATGAATGGGATTTTTTATGTATGAACGCTCGCATATTACGTTTAAACTTTGAAAATCCTCTTTGCTTACCGAGATTTTTTTAAGCAAGTGCTTATTCCCATTTAAAACTTCAGAAGGTCTTCCAAAATCTAAGATTCCCTTTTTTAATTTTACAGCGGCTATTCTGAATCCATCATTAACTAAATCCTGTAAACTTTCTGTTAGATAAATTTCTGAAGAATTTTCGGTTCTTTCATCCAAGTATTTTTTGAGATGTTTAAAAAGAGCGTGAAGAGTTTTTTTTGAAAAAGCGTAAATTCCGGCTATTGCTAAGTTAGATACATAAGTTTGGGGTTTTTCTACGAGGTTTGTTATTATATTTTTTTCGTCGGTTACCACAATTCCATATGAGCTAGCTTGATCCTTTGGTACTTCCATTACAGTTATAATGCCATCTACACTTGATTCGTAGTATCGGTACATTATGTAAGAATACTCGTCCAGTATAATCATATCTCCCAGAAATATTAGTGCTCCTTCGCGTTTATCATCTTCATCCTTTCCATTCTCAGCGAAGGAAAACCTTTCTCGAGCAATATAGACGCTTTCGCCTAATCCCCAAAAGATTGGTATATCTTCTTCGTATTTCCTCGGAATTTGTTCTAAAAAAGTCAACTTAAACTTATCTTCGTAATTTTCTTTTACGTAATCAATAATCTGGCGTTTTTTGTATCCAACGATCAAAATTAATTCTGTAGCGTTGTCAAAAGTATTGTTGAATTTTTCTAGAATATGATCCAATACCGTTTTACCCGCCACCCTTACAAACGCTTTCGGTTTTGACAATGTAAAGGGTTTAAGTCTAGAGCCAATTCCGGCGATTGGACCGATTATCTTCATATTAAATTAGTCTGAATCTATATTATTAAAAGTAAGTTCTTATAATTAAACTCATTTATAGAATAAGTTTAATAAAATTTTGAGGAGTCATCGTCAAAAACCCTCTGCAAAGCCCCAAATATTAGATCCAGTCCTCTTTCTTCTTTAATAGAACATGGTAATAGCTCTGCAGTTGAGCCAAGTTGAACAAACACATCAGATATTAACATTGATAATTCTCTTATTAATCCTCTCTCTAATTGGCTTGTAGAGTCTTCTAACGCCATGAAATCCTGGCTCCAATTAATAATTAAATCAATCTGATCTTCGTCGATTAAGTCTGATTTAGATAAAATATTAATTTGGGGGATTGTTTGGAATCTGAACTGCACTGAAGCAGCTAACAATAATGTGGAGATAAACCCGTTTGGCCTTAACACCAAGTTTGAATCGAAAAGAAAGGTAACCGCTTTTTGGATTGAACCAAACCCTAAAGAACTCGCAATGAGTGGACCTGTGTCTCTAAAAGCGAAAAGCTCAAGTTGTCCTGCTGTATCGACTAATACCCAATCTGGATTCAAATCGTCTATTTCATCTCTAATATCGTCCAAAAAATTAACCATCAAGTCAGATGCTAAAATCATAGCACCGTTAGGTCCAAGTTGAAACTCATTCATTACATCTTTTAATACGATGTAGTCTCTTACATCAATATCCGGGGAATAGGGTAACACTTCCACCCCAGGATCTAAATTCAATGCGATAACCGATATCTCGGGATTTCTATTCAAAATATAGCTTTTCAAATATCCAGTAATCGTTGATTTCCCGCTTCCCGCGGTTCCAATAAAGTAGTTTAGTAAAATTAGATTAACCTCTGATAATTGGATTGAATATTACTATTTTCAATAATTAAATTTTTTACTTTATTTAAGGATTTTAGATAAATAATAGACTGGTTTATTGAGAATATTAACGAAATATTCAATTTCTTCTGTTGTATGTTCTCCAATATATCCATTTACATCAAGTACTAAAATAGCATCTTGATCTTCAAGTTTTTTAATGCAAATTACCTGTAACGCTTCCCATTCGTCGGATGAAAATTCGCTTTTGTTCAGTAAACCATCCACCGAACATATTGACACAAATTTTTTATAGATTATTTGCAGGATTGATTCAATTTCAATGAATTGATGTTTAAAACGGATTGAACCAACTAACCCAATTTTATTTTCTTTCAAAATTGAGAAATCGTATTTATTGTATGTTTTTAAGAATTTTGAGTTTAAACGTTTCATATCCATAATCTTTTTTAATATTCTATAATATTAAAAAATCACATGAAAATCAACACGGTCTGATTGGCAGAAAATTTGAGATTTCTGAGAAGTCTCGATTCAAATTTTATTGATTTAATATACATTGATCCTCCATTTTATACAGGAGTCGATTACAAGGAGTTTAATGATAGATGGATTTCTCTGGCTGAATATCTAGAGTTTATGTCAATTAGAGTAAGGGAGATGCATAGAACACTAAAAGAGACAAGCGGGACCTCTATTTACACTGCGATAGTAAAGCTAGATTTGATCTAAAACCAATTTATGATGAGATTTTCAATAGAGAAAACTTTAAAAGAAAAATTATTTGCTATTTTGTGTTTAACAGTTATTGTAATAACCTTATTAATTAGTATCACGTAAAAAATTTAATTCCTTTTTGTCGTAGGATAAACGGAACATTACTAGAGTGATATTCTCTATACATTTAAATAGGTTATCCACTATGTGTTTAATCTAGTAGTCGTCTAATATAGACTTTTTTGTATAAGAATATAACCTCCGTCTGAAGAGGTGAAGACTGTTTT
>JAHPYY010000074.1 GCA_019058515.1 Promethearchaeota archaeon | reverse complement strand
TGTTAATATCACCGGTCTAAATTACAACGAAGAATTTGATGATTTGGGAAATGGGAATTATTCTTTCTTATTAGATTCAGAAGATGATAATTTAAAATGGGGTACTAATTATTTAACAATAATCGCAGAGAAGCCTAAATATGAACCACAAACATTTACACTCAAGGTTGAGATCGTCATTGAAACCACCAATTATACTGTAGAAGTAGACGGTGAGGATAAAACTTCTGTAAGTGCGCAAGGGCAAACAATCGAAATTTCAAAGCTGTGGAACGAGAACGTTGACCTTAATTTCATTTATAGAGACGAGAATCGAGATTTTATTCCGGATGCTAATATCTCTATCGAAGGAACGGGCTTTTCTAAAAATTTCACTCAAGAAAACTCTCCTGATCGGTATAATTTAACTATTAATACCACAGATCTGGGAGTGGGCGTTATCTTTTTAACTTTAACCGCAGAGCAAACAAATTACGAGGTACAAACGATAATATTTAAGGTAGAAGTCGCGAATCGCAATTCCTATCTTGAGCTGTACATAAATGGCGTAGATGAAACGGTTGATAGGTCATTCACGATTAATTGGAGCGAATCTATAGGCATCGTAGTCTATTATAACGATACAACCCCTAATTCAATCATTGAAGGAGCTGATGTAGACATTAACGGGAGCGGATTATCTTATGTATTCAATCCACAAGTAGACCGATACGAATTTAGCTTTAACTCCATGGAGCTTGGTGTGGGAACGCATTACTTAACCATCGAAGCGGAAAAAACAAACTACACTTCTCAAACAATCGTATTAAAAGTTCAAGTGGTAATTAGAGATACTACGTTTAAAACCTACATTAATGGTATCGATAAAACCGTCGTGCAATCCTATAAAACCTCCTATAACGAGTTGATAACTATAACGGTTGTTTACAACGATACAGATCTAAATGAATTTATTTCGGATGCGATTGTGTCCATCAATGGAACTACGATATCATCATTAATTGAACCCTCCGGGAATGTATTTCAAATTACGATGAACTCTGCCACGCTTGGTACAGGGATAAGCTTTTTAACCATTGAAGCTTCGAAAACCAATTACAAGACTCATTCATTGGTAGTGTCAATCGATGTAATCGAAAGAACTACCGATTTCTACTTAGAGATCAATCAACTCAACAAGACTCTCGATAAATCGATCGAAGTTCCTATTAGAAGCCTAATTAATATCACTGTAAACTACTTCGATGAAAATACTGGCAGTTTCATATCTGGAGCAGCAGTCAGTCTTATTGGAGAGAATATCTCACTAGTACTAACAGAAAACGCTACATTAGGACAGTATTCTATCTTAGTTAATAGTACCGATTTAGATATCGGGGTAAGATTTTTAACGGTAACTGCGCAAAAAGCGAATTTCGAATCGTATTCTGCTCGATTGCGAATTCAAGTGAATCGAATACGAACTAGGATAAATATTGAATCAGGAAACGAAACTATTAACACATTACCGGGAGAGAGCGTAACAATTGGCGTTAGCTTACAAGACCTCGATTACGGAGGGAACATAGAAAACGCGACTGTTACATACAGCGCTGATTTTGGTCAAGGTGAGCTTTCAGATCCCGATGGAGACGGTGTATTTGAGGCGGTATTGACGAATATCCCAGAAGGTACTTATCAAATAACTGTTTCAGTATATGCTGACGATGATTACGATTTCGAGCGTATTAGACTTACGCTAAACGCCTTCCGACCTCCTGAAAATGTATTATTATTTCAAGTTTTAACAATCCTTGCAATAGGAGCAGCGATTGTGGTTGGAGGATATTTTGTTGCCTATCAAAGAGTATTAAAATATCCTAAACCAATCCGTAGACTTCGTAAATTCAGAAAATCAATTAAATCCAAAAAATTACCTTCTATTCAAATTCCTAGTAGAGAGGACACATTAAATAAATTATATAAGGAGAAACTGAATAGGAGAGCGGTTTTCCTTAAAGAAAAAGCGAAAGAAGCAATTCCCGAAAAAGATTTGAAGCCTAAGGAACCAGCTGATTCAGTGGTTTCAATCGAAAACCAAGAAATAACTGAAAAAGATATTGAAAAGGAAGATATCACTTTGGACAAGGAAGACACTTAAAAAAATGTGATTTTCCATTTTTTATTCATTTTTATCATAAATAAAACATAATCTTATGGTTTATTTTTTAATTTCTTAATTTGAGAAATTTGATTTAGAAATCTGAGGAATTATACTCACAGGTTATGTTAAAAACTCATATCTGTGATTTAATAATCCATTATCACTACCTTTAAATGGTGGTAAGTACATTTTATATTAGATATGAAAGAATGATTTCAAAAACAATTGTAAACTTTATTAACTTTCGGAGTTGTAATTAAAATGCCAGACATAGAATTATTCAAAATTGTTGTAGCAGGAGACGGTGGAGTAGGTAAAACGACCCTACTCCATAGATATGTGAATGGGGATTTTAAAGGTGACACTACCATGACCATTGGTTTAGACATTTTTAATAAGGAAATTGAAATAGCTGGGAAAACATATAAAATCGTATTTTGGGATGTGGGAGGGCAAGAAAATTTTAGAACTCTACACGAATCTCTCACAAAAGGGGTTATGGGAGCGATTTACATGTTCGACTTGTCGCAATTATCAACTCTTAGATCGATAAACGAATGGTTAGCGATTCTCAGAGCTCATGACGGTAACATTCCAATACTTCTGGTAGGATCAAAATACGACTTGATTACTGATATTATGAGCGAAGATGAAATAGACGATTTAACTGAATACGTTTTAGAGGTAAAAAAGGATAACAATTTTTTCGACTACATCATTACCTCTTCGAAGATTGGATACAATATAGATGAGACATTTAAGCTTTTACTTGAAAAAGTGAGATACTACCAAAGCCTTAAACAAATCTATAAAAGGTTCGCAATTCCAACAAGTAAAACCTCTAAAATTCAGAATTTATAACCTGATTTGTTGTAGTAGATATAAATAGGCTCGTTAAATGTTCCAAAACCAAATTTTATTAAATGGATCGCTTAAAAATTAAAACGGGAACCTTCTTTATTTCTTTTAATAATACAATTAAATACTTCAGTTAGAATATAGAGAGAATATATTTAACCGATTTGAGTATTACAGAAGTTTAAACATAGATTGCTTTTTTTATAAATTATAAGGATATTTTTTTACAAAATTAGTGAATATATATATCATAGTCAAGTTTGAGTTATTTGCTAGATCCTAAATACTTCAAAATCGTGGTAGCGGGGGATGGTGGAGTAGGTAAAACAACTCTACTTCATAGGTATGTAAATGGGGAGTTTTTAGAAGAAACTTCCATGACCCTCGGGTTAGATATTTTTAACAAGGAAGTTGAAATCAGTGGGAAATCTTATAAAGTCTTATTTTGGGATGTGGGGGTCAAGAGCAATTTAGACAACTTCACTCGTCTTTTATCGAGGGTGCTATGGGTGCAATTTTAATGTTCGATTTATCAAGAATCACTACATTACATACCTTTGATGAATGGTTATCGATTATTAGGACTCATGATAAAGATATCCCCATTTTATTAATCGGCTCTAAATACGATGTTATTTCAGATTACATGGATAAAAACGAAATTGACGATTTAACCGATTACGTTATAGGTATCCAAAAAAGCAATAATTTGTTTGATTTTATTATTACCTCGTCTAAAATTGGATTCAATATCGATCACGCATTTTCAGTATTATTGGAAAAGGCGAGAAATCATTTAAATATTAAAAGTATATTTGATAAATTTTCATGAACGAATCTCTACACTTCAATAGGTAAAAATCGATGCAAAATACCTATTCATAAAAGTGTACAGTACTTAAAATCTCTTTGCAGAAGTTTCTTGTAGGAAGAAAACTTGAATTTTCAAATTTCTCATGGGAAAATCGAGATTTAGTTAAATTTAAATGTGGATAGCAACATATGGGTGATTGAATATATTTTTTAAATTTTATTGAACATTCAAAAATCAATAAATTTAACTTTGAGGTAAAAAAAGATTATGCTTGACATCAGATACATTAAAATAGTGGTAGCGGGAGACGGAGGTGTTGGAAAAACAACGATGCTCCATAGATATATAAATAGAAAGTATTTAGACGACACTCGTATGACCATAGGTTTGGAAATCTTTAACAAGGATGTTAAAGTCAATGGAAGTTTGTATCAAGTTATATTTTGGGATGTTGGAGGTCAAGAACACTTTAGGGAACTACATGAATTCCTCATAAAAGGAGTTATGGGAGCGATTTTCATGTTTGATTTGTCAAGGATGAATACTTTAAAATCTTTAGACGAATGGTTAGCGATTCTCAGAGCTTACGACAAAGACATACCAATATTAATAGTGGGTTCGAAATACGACTTGATTGCAGATCGTATGGACGACGATGAAATTACAAACTTAAACGAATATATCTTGAACGTAAAGGAAGAACGAAATTTCTTTGATTATGTCATAACCTCTTCAAAAATAGGATACAATATCGATGAGACCTTTTCAGCATTGCTGGAAAAAGTCAGAAATCATATGAGCCTCAAGCAAATCTTTAATAAATTTTCAATTCCTACTGCTAATACCTCAGAAATCTAGAACCCATAACGTTTCATTTTATCCCGAATTTGTAAGAAATTCTTAGAGTTAATGGGAAATACGAGCCAAAACAGTATATTCAACAAATACATACTTTTATATACGTTAAATACCATAAAGAGTATAAGAATAAATTATATAAGAACAACAAGATTGGTGTCTTAAGAAAAATGAGTATCGACACTAAGTCGTTTGACAATATTCTTTCAAAAATAATCAAATCGGAAAGTGGAATTAAAAAAGTTATTCTTGTTGATAGAACAGGTTTAACCATCGCTAGTGTGTCTAAATTCAGCTATTTTCCCGCAGATGTGGACGGAATTGGAGCAATAGCGTCAGCCGTATTCTGCGCGAGTGAAGAACAAGGCAAAAACTTAGAGCTTGGAGACCTTGAAATTGTCACCTCCGAATTTAACGGCGGAAAGATATTTGCGTCGAGTTGTGGACCAAAAGGCGTACTCACGCTCATTTCAGACCCTGATATTAACATAGGTTTAGTTCGACTGATACTAAAAAGGTCAGGTGACGAATTAAGAGAAATCCTCGACGAATTTTTAGCAGAAATCCCCGATACAATGGATTCGGGTTTAGATCTCAGCGATTTGGACGAGCTAACCCCAGACTAATTAAGTTTTTTCCCTCAATCTTTTTTATTCCGAAACTGCTTTTTTAATTCCTTCGTGTGATATTCTAATTTTAGTAAGGTATTGGCTTTAGAAAACTAAGGGAGTTAATAGATTTATATCTGCTTTCGAAACTACATTTACTAGGTTTACCGTTTATAATAAATTACATATGAATTATAAAATTCTATGGAATTAGTTCAAGTCAATTGGGACGATAATAGAAAGCTTTTTCTTGAATTTCAGAAAGAAGCAAATGAATTCGACTTCATAAATCCCAAAACGGTAAAAAAAGTTAACGTAAAATATAACTTGATTAAAGAAAACAGCTCTAATTCTTATCAAAAACTACCCTCGCTATTTAACTCTGTTAAGAGAGTACTTTTTAACAATTCTCAGATGGCTTTAAGCTTAGAATTAGATGAAGTGTCAGATTTTAACGATTTAAAAATTAAATTTGCTTCTATTGTAATTTTTTATTTAACTGGTCAACGCCAAGTAATTAAGCTCAACAAGGAATATAACTTTTCAGAAATCTTAGAAAGAGACATCTATTACGAGAAGTACGCTGAAAACCAGTGTTACGAAGAGGAAACCACCAGTTATACTGAAAAAACCTTAATAGAGAAAAAATTCACTACAGTAAAAAGGAGAGCGAATAAACTCACAACGAGGAAAGTAATTACTAACGTAAATTCACCAATTAACACTAATATCACTCCAGACGAAGAATTCTGCAATATTTCAATCTCTGCAAGCGAGTATGAAGAATGGTTAAAGCTCAAGGGTAATCGTACGTGGACAAATATGCTCTTTATAGCTCGAACTGCGTGTGAGCGGTTAGCATCCATTGAAAAGGAGTTAATTGATGCAAATACGGTCATTAGAGAAATAGCTCTCAAAAACGCGACAGCATTAGCTAATCCGGTTCAGTTCGCACTACCCCCAAGTCAATTAAATCCACCCCCAAATTCCTTACCGCAACAATATCGACCGCCTAGAGCGCTCGCATCTCAATCACTTCGCAATCCCTCTGCAGAGAAGATCCTAAGACCAGCAAGAATCCCTGAAAATTATATAAGAGAACAGGCAAATGTTATACGTGAAATGAAAGAGAAGTTCCAAAAAATGAAAAGTTTAGACGATATTTTACATAAAGTTCCGGAAGAAGAACTGAAAAAAGATATCCCAAGAACAGATCATTTGGCTTACATCGAATTTAAAGAGCGTACAATTAAGAAAGCTCTACCTAATTAAGTATTCTAAGCTTGGAATGAGAGAGTTTTTATAGCAATAATTCTTAATTTCTTCAATTTAAGGTGGTAGAAGTGGATTTAGGATTAAAAGATAAAGTAGCGTTGGTTCTGGCTTCAAGTAAAGGATTAGGTCTTGAATGCGCAAAAGTACTGTACGCTGAGGGAGCAAATATTGCGATCTGTAGTCGTTCAGAAGAGAATCTTGCTAAAGCAGTTGAGTGTATTGAGCGTCAAAAATCGTTAAGTAATTCAAATAGAGTGCTATCCGTTGTTACGGATTTAATGGATCATACTCAAATCAAAACACTTGTAGATAGAACCTTAGAACAGCTTGGAAAAATTGATATTCTTATTCATAACGCGGGAGGACCCCCATCTGGTCCTTTAGACACAATCTCGAAAGAACAATGGTCTAATTCCATAGACTTAAACCTCTTATCATTCGTGAAAGCAACCGATTTAGTGCTACCAATTATGAAAGAACAAAATTACGGTAAAATTATTGCTATTACTTCAGTATCCGTAAAGCAACCTTTAGAAAATCTAGTATTATCGAATACTACGCGTCTTGGAGTAGTGGGGTTTGCTAAAACTCTCGCTGTTGAATTTGCGAAATACAATATATTAGTAAATGTAGTGTGCCCCGGACCTACTCTAACTGATAGAATGAAGGAATTAATTGATCAAACGGTACAGCGAACGGGAAAACCTTATAAGGAAGTTGAGAAGTCTTGGATCGATCCAATTCCCTTAGGACGGTTAGGTAAACCTGAGGAACTAGCTAATTTAGTATCATTTCTCGCGTCTGAAAAAGCCAGTTACATAACGGGTACAGTCATTCAAGTGGATGGAGGATTTGTGAAAGGAGTTTTGTAGGAGTCTAGAATAGTTCTTAACTTTGTAGTCTATGAATAAATAAGGCGTGTACTTGATTTACATATTATCAATTAGTTTAAATATTGCTGATATTACTTCACTTTCGGAGTTTTCGTATTTAAATACCTCATTTTCAATGGAACCGCTTATCCCTTCAGCTGCTAGTTCGTATATTAGGTTCTCAGCGTCTTGTTTTGAGATTTCTAACGCGTGAGACAGTTTTTCAATAGGTAACGCTCGTTGAAGAGTGATTAAACCCTTTACTCTTTTTTTTAACTTATCTGTGTCTGTAATCTCTTCAGACATAACTTTCTTTTTTGTCTTCTTAGCTGATTTTTCGAAGTCTTTGCCTATACCTTCAATTTCCTTTTCGACTTTCTTACCAAGCTGATCGAGAATACCTTCTTTGTCGGTAATTAATTTTTCTATGTTATACATTTCGGATTTATATAAAGCTACGGCATCGCGCACCATTTGAGAAACAGACTTGCTTAAGTCTTTAGCTAAGTTTTTCCACTCATCTCTCATTCTTTCTGGAAGAGTTAAATTTACTCGAGTGAATTTAACATTCTCGTCGTCGTTATCCTCACCGTAGGAGTCTTTTTTGTGCGCTATCTGCCACACCACTTTATTTTTAGTGCTATCATTACCTATAATTCTATTTTATAACAAAACGAATATGAATCTTTAATAGAATATAGTAAAAAATTGTTAATTAAAATTTTAATTATTAACCATTGCTATGGTTGGCGCTTTACCATTTTTTCTATTCTTTTCTAACAGCTCACTTCGCCGACTTTTCAAGATGCAAGAAATTCGTTCAGCATCCTTATTAATCCAGATGACCGCCAATAACCATAAAAACGCTCCAAAAATCCCCGTTGCTAAAACAATGAACACGGTCAATTGGTAGTTTTGATTGAGCACCATTAGGAGTACACCCGCTAAAATTGGTCCCGTACCGCTCCCAATCAATTCTAAAAACTGATTTGAAGAACTAATTAATCCTTGTGCTTCTGGAAGATTAATTTTTTGTAAAACTGGAGCCTGATTGATACCATATAATCCTCCAAAAGAGCGAGCTAATAACGCCCCGATACCCATCATCCAAGTAATAGGAAACGACAGAATAACAAATATGTTATTTCCTTCTTCCTTGCTCAATTCAGGAATTGGCGCAAAAAAGATAAACATAAATATCAAATACATGGAAATTATTGAGAACATTATCAAGTATACTCTGTATTTTATTCCCTTTTTCGCAAACTTGTCTGAAATTTTGGACAACACCAACATACTAAAGATTCCTCCAGGAATTCCGAAAATTATCATGAAAATGCTTGTAGAAACGGGAGTCATATTATATGGTTCAGATTGTAGATACGCAACCAATAGAAAATCTGGAACCGTTATAACTATCGTAGTGAAAATCCCTTCAACAAAGGCGATAATGTTGGTTTTTGAGAGAATGGTCTTTCTAAAGGTCTCCTTGTTTAGCTTGTAATCGTAAACGATATCCTCATCCACCAACACATCCTTTAATTCTTCGTGATTGGCTGCTCTTTTACGCTCTTTTCCCTTAATTACCGATATTCCCGCTATCATCGTGATTATTCCCGAGATTAAGAAGTAATAGCGCCAAAGTAAAGTTTGAAACATAAACGCTGAATAGACCATCCCTATTATTTGAACGATTTGGAAAATCGATGAGAGAGCGCCGAAAAACTGTGAACGCTCAGTTTCTGCGGTACTGTCGTTGGTGTAAGAGTTAATAATGGGCCAAAAACTTCCGGAGAAAAAGCCTCGTATCACGGTACACATAACGAAAAATCCAAAAGTTAAAGCTCCTTGTCCCTCTGGAGCAAACCCGTTGAGAAAGATTCCGAATCCGTAGGAAAACAAGGAAATTGTAAATAGCAAAATTCGTGAAATTCTATCAGTTAAATAGCCGAATAATATCCCTGAAATTGCCATTATATAGGTTGTTATACCTATAAGTATACCCAATTCAAAAGAATGAAAGATCTCTCCTGGCCACATAAGATTCGAGATTATGACTAAATTGATGAACAACGCGGATGTGTTAAACGCATACACGCTATAAGTTAAAAAGCTGGGCCACATTTTTTTCATTAAGCCTTTGATTCCAGAGGTTTCATTGGCCTCAACATCGTCAATATTTTCGATCATTTTTTTCGGGTGTGTATTGTGAGTGTGTATCGATAATTATCGGGTGTGTATCATCATATATAAATGTATCGGAGTCCAAAACACAATTTTTAGAATAATCTAATATAAAATAATAAGTGAACTTCAACTTTTTTGGAGTATAGAATGTGTATTGAAAATTATTTCCAAAAATTTTTTGGAATAAAGTAGAAGGGAAAAAAATGTAATTAAAATTTGCTTCCGAAAGTTTAAAATATTTCCAATTCTCTGGTAAAAACTATTTCGCTGTTAACATTGTAGAACTTACGACCTACTATTGATTCAATAAACGCGGCAAATTTTTTTATTTGTTCTTGATATACTCCGCTCTTTTGTATCGCTTCTGCATCCTCTTTACTTTCCCATAACCCAACCGATATTCCTTCATCCTTTTGTTCTGAAACCAATAAAAATCCACCAAGATATCCTTTTTGATCCTTTATTGCAGGATAAACGCCTTCATCCCATAACTTTCTTACCTCATCTAAAGAAACATCAGACTTTATTTTTGTAGTTGTCATACTAACTACTACCATATTCCACACCTCAAATTTTATTTTTTAAAATTTACTTTTAAAGTTTCTCTCAAAAATGGGTTTTTATATTTTCGTTAGATTTCGTTTCCAAAGCTATTGATGTAATTTTACTATTTAAGAATTATTTCTTAGTTATTGTCAATACCGTTTATTTAAAGTCAATCCAATAACAGAGCCGTTTTTGATTGGATGGTATCCAAACTAAAGATGTTTATGGAGGAAATTTAGATAGATTTATACTGTGAACGAATCCGCAGTAATCAAGTAAAATCCTATTTCTCGACGACCGTTAGGGAAAGACTCTCATCCAAAGCCTGTCCCTCCACTTCGCATTCGAATGAAAGGTCTTGAGAAGTAAATAGTTCTTGAAAATATCCTAACCAATACTCGCTGTAACGTCGATTTTGATGGTGTTTAAATAAGATGTGATATTCGTCCTTTCCCTCTTCTTTCTTAGCGTCAATAAAATAGAAATAGTTTGCTACGATCCAAACTTTTTCAATGGCTTCAATAATTTCTTGTAAGCTCAATTTGTTTATTGGAATCCCAGTATACCACAAAATTACATCTAAGGCAACATTTTTCTTTTGAGGTTTATACAAACTAGTCTCTTCGGATTCTGCTGCAGCTAGCATTTGATTAAAGGTAGTTTTGCCGATTAACATCATTTGCATTTCGTCCCGCATTCTACACCACAATTCTTTTTCATCAGAGGGATTGATCTTTTCTACTAGGGATTTTATCCCCTCTTCGATGATCTGGTGTTCATTCTCGTATTTATCCTTGTATCTCTCAATTATAGCATACGCCTCTGGAGACAATGATCTAAACTCGTCGTACTTTTTAATTGCATCTTCGACGATGCTTGATATGGTTTTTCCTTCATTTTTGTATTTATCAATAATTTCGCGAACTTCGGAAGATACCTGGACATAAATGGCTTTTGTTGAGCCATTATCTCCGTTTTCTTTGTCTCTATCTTTGGTCGCTGCGTTTTTTTTTGCCATAAGTTCTCACCGAAAAAAACTAATCACAGAAATTTCTGAATTATATATTAAAAAATATAAATATCTTTAATTATTTTTCTATTTTAGTTTGGATATTTATAAGTCTATAAGCGCTTTTTTATACTAATATGAATTTTGTATCAGTTTTATAAATATATTTTTTAATATAACTCAATAATACAATGAATTATAGAATATTTAAAGGAACCTGTTTGCAATTAAAAGAAGTGATATATAATATTATATATACTAACAAATGTAAGCAAAAGCCACGCTAAAATCTAAATTAATAATTTAATTGAGGTATGGGCAGTTTAAGCTTGAGATGAGAATCTCTTCTAAATCCTCTTCGAAAGAATCGAATTGATCTACTTCTCCTGCCCAATCTAATAGGTCAAATCTTTCTAAAAACCGATCCGAAATCTGTTTAAGAACATCGAGTACCGAGAAATCCGATACAATAGAATCCTTCACTGAAGCAACGATAATAAGATCGTCGATGAAATCGAAAAATATCTTTTTTTCCTTCAATTTGAAATACTGAAGGTCATCCGCAAAGATTTCGTAGGTTAAATCGGATATTGCTGAAAAAAATCCGCAAATCATATCGTCTGATAACGTAGTGTTAGTTAAAGAACTTAAGTCCTTTTTATACAAACATATTCCTGAAGTGCTATCTAAGATCCATAAATTTTCTAAAAGCGAGTAATTTAACAGGTTTTTTCTTAACATAGAAATTCTTATCGAACTGTTTGAACTCATATCTTTCTTTTAATTTCGGTTTTTTATAGTTATTACATATATAATACCATATTTTTTTTATTTGGAGTCCAATCTTTAAGACAGCTTAAAAAAAGCAAATTAATATATTTATTTTCAATTTCTAGCCAACTAAGGTATAACTTTTAAATATTCTAATTAAAGGAGATATTAATGGAATTTAACCTTGACAATAGGAATTGGCTTTTAATTCGTAGCGTGTTGTACTTGCTTTTATTTATATTATTGCATTTCCTTTACGACCTATTACCAAATCCCGTATTTGCTATTTTTAGTGGTACTAGCGAAAGCGTGTTCCAACACGCGAAAATAAGCTTTTACTGCTATTTAATTCTTGTATTAATCGAATTGGTGATTAATCGCAAGAACATAGATGATGTTAAGCAAAGTATCTTTCCAGGATTGTTAACAGCTATAATAATTCCTTGGATTATGTTTCTGTGTTGGTTTGTGCTTCCTTCTTTCTGGGATCGAATGGAACCGATTATAGTGGAGATCATTTATGCAAATGTGGCAACATTCTTCGTAGGATTTATTGGTTCAGTATTACACAAAGCATTTCGGGAAATCAAGTATTTAACGGAATTATTAGTGCTTATTATTGTGCTATTATGTATAGAAGCTTTAGAATTCACGATTTTTACCTTTCGAATTCCATGGTACGATTTTTTCCACGATCCATTAGCTTAGATCTAACTTAATTTTAAACTTTTTTTAAATTTATTTTTTTATATTAAAAAAGAGAACAGTATCAAAGGATTTTGATGAGTGAAATCCCTTGAGCTGAATCTTTTTTCGTTTGAATTTGAATTTAATTTCTGTAGTTTAACAATTATATTTCAAGATCTATTTCCAATGGAAATCTACCTTAAAGCTTATATGAAAGAAGTGATTATATTTATTTATGCGAGTAAATAAACAATTTCCAAGCTCAGTTC
>JAHPYY010000073.1 GCA_019058515.1 Promethearchaeota archaeon | reverse complement strand
GAATAAGAGTATGACAGAAGGTCCAGAAAAGATGGAAAAAATTGTAAACGATTATAAGGTAGAAAATGTGGTTGCCACTGTTACCGTGGATATTACAGAGAAAATCGATTTAAATCAGATTGCTCGCAAGGATGCGGAGGTGGAATATAATCCCGAACGGTTTCCCGGGCTTGTAATGCGAATTGAGAAGCCTCGGGCAACTATTCTTATCTTCAGCACGGGAAAGATGGTAGTAACAGGTATGCGAAAAGCTAAAGAAGCCCCGAGTGTGGTGGAAAAAGTAGTAAAAAACATAAAAAAAGCTGGTATTAAAGTGTCTAATCCAGAGATCACCATTCAAAATATTGTTGCGAGTGGTGATCTCCACACCAATATAGACTTAAACATGGCGGCGATCGTTATGGAACAAGCAATGTATGAACCAGAGGTGTTTCCCGGTTTGATTTATAGAATGCAAGATCCAAAGACTGTATTCTTAATCTTTTCAACAGGCAGAATTGTTTGCACAGGTGCAAAGGATAAGAAAATTGTTGAACAAGCCGTTATGAAACTCAATAAAGAAGTAAGAGATTTAGGGGTTGCTAAAGAATTCTTAGGGACCTCAGACTATGAGGATGTCGTGTTTATTTAGCTCTACTAAAATTAATAGAATGAGTAAAGGGTTATTGATTTTTATATGCTTTATTCACGTAATTTTCTTTATTCTTTTTGTAGTCGTGCGCTAATTCAATTTTACCGCTAGGTTGAGTAAGAATTTCAATAAACCCTATATCAATTAAAACATTTAGCGCATTTCTTAACACTCTATTGTAATAATTTGGAGGGATGTCTCCATTGCTCCTAAGATTCTTTAATTTATCCAATAAGTTTGACTTGTAAACCATTTTAGACTTTTCTTTACCTACTTCTATCCCTTGGACGGCGGTCTCGATAATTAGTTTCCAATATTTCTTATCAATTTTAACTGGAGAATCTTTGCTAAATTCTGATTCTTCAATTGGATTTTCGCTAATTAAAAAGATTTCTTTAAAACCCTCAATTGTCTCTGTTTTGACTTTGCCGATCTTTTCAACTTCTTGGATAAAATTAGAAAAGGATTTGAAGGTCCCAGATTTATCTGGTAGTTGAATAGTTTGAGCTCCGTTATATTCAAAATCTTGAGAGCTCCTTAAGTAGTTATCGACCACTGCGAAACGGGTTGATTTACCTTCGTCTCGTATTTTCTCAATAGTTTGGATAAGAAAACCTACTACGCTATCAAATTCCGTTTCCTTTTCGAGTTTAATTTGTAACGCTTCATTTTTGTCTCTTGCTTGTACATTTAGAACACTGTATTTTTTTGATAATTCTTTTAACGATACAAAGTCGTCAGCGCTCATTAGTAAGTGCTCGCTAACGGTTTCAGGTTTAGAGATTATAATTACTTGTTTTTCGTGAGCTTTCAACCAATTAACTACAGGGATAAAGTCTTTATCCCCGGTGATAATGATAAATATTTTCAGACGGTTATGCACCACAGCTGCATCTAAACAATCTACAGCAAGTTTCACATCCACACTATTAGTTTTTCCCATGGATACTTGAATTGGATCAAAACCCAAACTATATAATGCTTGAGTTATCTTTTGGTTTGGAGTTGCCCAATTTCCATAGACGCGTTTGATGAAAGGATGGCCTAGAGAATTAGAATACGATAAGATAGCATCAGCTAATGGTACATTTATCCCCTCTGCAATTACTTTTATATTCTCATAATCCCAGAATATCGCAATATAGGGTCTTTCTTGTGTTTCTGATACTGGAGTTTCCTGATTCATATTTATTTTCGTCCTATAAGCAAATTAACATTTCTATAATATTGAAGAAATCCAAAACTTCTAATTAAAGGGACTAATCGTCTACTTTTTCACATTTAACACTGATTGAGAAAAAATGTGATGAATTATTGTTATGTATAAAGTAGTTTTAATATATATTACTTCATAAGAAATCCTTAAAGAAACTCAGTAATACGCAAATTTGTGTTTTTTATTCTTTTCTCGCTAATTTTGCAGTATTCGGGGGCTAATTTCAAAACCAACGTAATTTCTCGATAATTTTACGGCAGATACAGTCGTGGATCCGCTTCCCATCAACAGAGCTAGCAAAATTCCGTCTTTTGGACAAAAACGCTTAATAAAATCATATAGAACTTGAGATTAAGAACTCATTAGAGAAATAAATAGGCTTAGTGGAAGATCCATAATATTACTTGACTTATGGCTCCACCACCACATGCAATCACATCCATTTGTCCATCCTTGTTAAAATCTACGATCTGGCACGTTGAACCACGAAAATCTTCGTCAATAACATGTTCTTGATAAGAATTTTCGCCATTATTTTCAAACCAGATTATTTTAGTTGCGGATTGGGCAACTCCAACAACATCAAGACGCCCATCGTTGTTTAAATCCCCCGGATATACGCTCACACATCCGCCGAAATTGGTTGATATAGTATGTCGTTCAAAATTAGCACCATTGTTTTGGTTTTCAAACCAATAGATCGAGCTTGAAGAATAAGAACAACTAATAACATCATAATCTCCGTCGTTATCAAAGTCAATCGGAACACATTCGTGGGGTAAAGAAATTCCAGATGCAATGATATTTTCTTGAAAATGCTCAGATCCGTCGTTTTCAAACCAAGAAATACGACCGGAGTACAACGCGGTTCCCACAATATCTAAATCGGAATCTAAATCAAAATCTAAAACGTATAAAAATCGACCTCCGTTAAAGGTGGTCAAGATGTGGTGTTCTGTAAAAGAAAGCGCTCCATCGTTTTCAAACCAAGATAAGATACTATCTCCTTCAGTACACGCAATAAAATCCTTATCGTGATCCGCATCGAGATCAAAACATAAAATTCTTCCTGCTCCGATAAAATCTATAGAAATGGAATGTTTAACAAATGAAAGGTCTTGGTTTTCCCACCACGCGAGTTCATTTCCGAGTTTAGCAGCACCAAGAATATCCATGTCACCATCGCCATCGACATCAGCACTACTAACGGCGCAAGCACCCAAAAATCCGGAAGTAATATTTATTTGCGTAAAGCGTTCATCTTCGTGTTTCCACCAAAAGATTTGATGAGTTAAGTATCCGACTCCAAGAACATCCAAATCTGAATCTCCGTCTAGATCAACAATTGAGAGATCAAGGGCGCCTGCGACTGAATCACTTATTACATGCTCGTCAATTCTCCTTTCAGTAGAAAAAAAGCCAAAATAAATAATTGATGCTGTAGAAATGGATATTACGACTAAAATCGCAGCAAGAATTAATAATCGCCGTTTCTGAACCATTTTATCATCTTGAGAAGAATTATAAAAAAAGAGATTAGTTCTTCTATAAATATAATTTCGTTTTTTACGATAATTTGAACCGAAAAACTTGTGTTATTGAAAGAAAATGAAATACGATTAATTTATTATAGAAACTCAGTAATGCGTAAATTCGTGCTTCATCGTACATTTTATGGATAATTACGTTGAGTTGAGGATTTACGCGCTCGATTCAGTCGATAGTCATCTCTACTAGCTCGGACGACTTGACTTCGCCGTCCCTGACCATTTCTGCAAGTCCCAGTACCTCTTTTTACTAATTTTAAGCTTCAATTATTTTTATAAGCATTTAGCAAGTAAGCAACGACTGTATAAATAGGTATTTTTAGAAAAAAAGAATTAAAAGCATAACTAGATATTCTTGAATTCTTTTAGATTATAGTGCAAATCGTTAAATCGTTAACTGAATAGAAGAAAGTTAAAGTAAACTTAATCATATTTCACATCTAAAGGTAAGTTAAATGTCAATGGAGGTAAAAGAGGTATTTAAATTGCTCGCAAGATATAATAGTATTACGAATACTGAATTGTTAACGATTCTCGAAGGATTAGAGCCGTCTAAATTAACGGAAGATTTGGGATCTTACTATGGGTCCATTTTAGGGCTTCTTAATCACATTGCAACAGCAGATCTAAACTGGCTTCGCGGGTATGGAAAAAACATTAATTCGTTAGAATTTGTTATTCCGATGTTGGAGAAAATTCCTTTTGAACGAAAGGATTCTAAGGAATTAAACTGGTCGACTCTAGCGGAATTTAAATCAGTTCGACTTCAAATAGATAACATTATAGAGCGAGTCATTGAAGAGCTTACGCCTTCTCAATATACTTCAGTACTTGTAATAGAAGGTCGTCGTGGGAGAATGGAGTATGTCACATGGCGATATTTGCTCCATCTCTTTAATCACCACACCCATCATCGAGGGGCTGTAGCGGTGCTCTTGGATCAACTTAACATAGAGAACGACTATTCAAATCTATTGTGGAAAATATAGAACAATTTATTATCGGTAATCCAATTTAATAAATAAAAGATAAGGGGCAGTTTACTTCAAAGGAACTCGGTAATGCGAAGATTCGTGTTTTTTAGCCTTTTATCGCTAATTTTACAGTATTCGGGGCTAATCTCAAAACCGATGTAATTTCTCGATAATTTAACGGCCGAAACCGCAGTGGAACCGCTTCCCATTAACGGATCTAACACTATACCGTCCTTTGGGCAAAAACACTGGATAAAATCGTAGGGAATTTGGTCGGGAAAAGGAGCGGGGTGTTGTCGCTTAGTCGAATCCTTGTCGCCCGCCATTAAGTAATTCCAAATCGTACCTCTACACTTCATTTTGTTAATCGCTCTTCGCACGGTCGAGGTTGTACTTCCATTAGTGCGTCGATTTGCGCTTCCTGTCATGACTTTACCGCCGTGTTTAGAAGGGACTTTTAAGGGTTTCTTATTAAAGTACTGAGGGCGTTCGCCTTTAAGGAAAATCGGCATATACTCGTGATCAACCCTAAAGCGTCCTTTCCACCACGCGCCTTCCGTGCCGTGTTTCCGGTAAATGACGCACTCGAACAGCTTGAACCCTATGTTGTCGCACCAATCGATAATCGTTTTGAACGAGGTGAGCGTTTTGCCGAAGTTTTTGGTTTGGTCTTGGATGACTAGAACCGCAATTCCCCCATCCTTAAGTACTCGGTAAATTCCCTTGCCAAGCTCGTGTAAATCCAGCTCGAACCCTTTGTAGGTCCTAAGAGAGTCGTACGGAGGGGAGGTGACCACTAAATCAACACTGTGTTCGGGAAGTTGGCGCATGCCTTCGATGCAATCGCAGCAATAGACTCGGTTTAACTCGAGGTCTCCGATTTTTGCGTTCATTATTATTCAATTTGTGGTATTGTTATTAAAATCTCGGTAGGGATTATTAAAGAAACGATGAGATACGAAAAAAATAACCATTGGAAGATTATTCAACTTTCTCTTTGTCAATTACTCCAATTCTATCTACAATTTGCTTTATTAATCCCTCAATTTTAATATTCGCTTCATTCTGTATATAATCTAAAAATACATCAAGATAATTTATTTTGTCATCATCGAGTATAGGTATATTTATTTTAGGAGCTGATTCAGGTGGATATTCAAATGTAAATAATTCGACATCTCCACCTTTTTTAGTTTTCAAAATTATTGAATATTTAAATGTAAACTCTCTTTTTTGTGATTCTGGTCCACTTCTAAACAATTTAATGTATTTCTTCACGCTTCTTGAGAAACTTACTAAAATATCGCTTTTTATATCCGCTTCAGGTAAATTAAAATGTTTATTAAAATGAATCAGTTTCAAACTAAACTCGGTAACACTAACATTATCTGTTTGCTGAAATCTCTGTGCTAAGCGTGGACGATCCCATTCTTGTAAATCATCGCAAAATGTTAATAAGAAGAGAAAGTTATTAGGATATATATGATATATATCGTCATTATCATGAGAAGCAATACTTCTCAGAATTGTGCTCCTTGTTAGAAATTGTTTCGCATCCCTACTATTTAAATGATTCAATCTGGAATGAGAATAGTCAGATTCCTTAAAGTAAACGAGATGTTTCATTAAAAGGATACAACTCATTATTCCATGACCAAGATTTTCAAATGCTTTTGCAAATTTAAGATAATATTTGTTTTGGATAACAGTGTAATATTTATCTGGTTCTTCTTTTTTAATTAGTTTAGAGCTTATAAATTTTAGAATAAAATCATTTAGAAATTGATTCTGAAGAGGTAAACTGTATTTAAATTCTTCTATGCCAGATGGACCATAATATTGAATTAATCCGGTAATTTTAGAGTTAATTTTATCGATCTTTTCTATAGGATAACCCAAATCGTGAGTTAATGCGATAATGGTCCAAATAGCTTGTTTTTCCTCAGGAAAGATGGAGAATTCGTTCGAAAGCCTTCCAGGAATAATATCAATTTTGTTAAAATTTATTATTTTTTTAGGATCATCGGTTAAACTCTCATTCAATAAATAAAAACCAATAAGAAACACCCTTATAACATGAAGAGAGTGGTCTCTATAATATCTATCGGTGCCATGTAGCACTTCTTCGAAATCAGAAAACTTTTGAAAATAATCTTTTATTTCTATTATTCCGAAATCCTGTTTAAACTCATTAGGATCCTTAGGGTCTTTTTCTCTTAAGCAATATATTGCTTCTTTTATCAATAATTCCCAAATTCTTTGACTGATTTCAATCTTTTTTTGTTGGGATTTTGGAACAAAACCTTTCCAAGATTTCCCACTTGTTTCTTTTTTAATGGTTTTTTCATTTTCTAAAAGTTCTTTAATAGTTTTTTTGACTTCTTTTTTAAACTGAGGTCTCATTAGTATAAGAAACTTCTTAAAATTATCAAGAAAATACTTGATTAGAAATTCATCCTCAAAGTATTGGAAGGTCATAGAATCCGAGTAAATTAGTTAATAAAAAATCAATTTAAAGGTCTAATTTTAAGATACTTTTGAGTAGGACACACATCCATATCCTTTTTGATTAATCGTTTCTCGTTTTTATGTACGAATTGATGAGTAAGATAACCCTTTAATTTAGAATAAAAATTTGAAGAGTTTAAAATATCATAAAGCGATTGATTATTTATTTGGAAATTAAATAATTTCAAGTTTTTAGTCGAGACGCATGGAAAAACTTTACCCTCAGGTGTAATTGCAATTTTGCTTTTTCCTATATGACAATTTCTACAAATCTCAAGATTTTCAAATTTTTGAGAATTATTAAATGAAGAACTGATTTCGATAAAATCCTTATACTCCTTTTTCAAACGAATAAGGTTTTCTAATACATCATTGTATTGATTGAAATCTAACTCCAAAATATTTTTATTTACAACTCCGCGACCATGAGGAACGAACCTTAAAAATTTAACCTGTGAAACTCCCAAATTTTTACAATAATCGATTGTTTGGGAAATTTCTAAATAGTTTTGTTTTAAAGGAATAAGATGAACTTCCGTGTTAAAGCCCAGATCTACTGAATTTTTCAAACTACTGATTGTATTTTTAAAACTATTCGAATTAGTAAGGTAATTATGAATTTCTGGTCTATAAGATTGTAAATTAAACCTTAATGTGTGAATTCTGAAACGCTTTAATTCTTCTAAAATTTCATATGGGATATGATGCAACTTACCATCCGTATTAAGGTTCCCGCAAGTGTAAATATAAATTCTTTTATGGTTCTCAGATAAATTCTGACATATCCTTAAAAAATTTGGGTGCACAAAAGGTTCTCCTCCAGAGATTTCGACTTTTGAGATATTAAGCCTATTCGCGTCTCTTATTATCGATTTTATTAATTTTAAATCTAAATATATTAAAGAATTTTTATCGGCATTTGAAGAACAAAACTTACAATCTAAATAACATTTTTTACAAATTTCAATTAATAATTCTTTTTCTGAATTCATATGCTTGATTTTTTTAGCACCTACAATTATATTTCACAAAATGATTAAATAAATGTTATGTAAAAAGTGCTCTAGGACTATCAGTTTGGTAATAAAGAACCTCAATAAATTATAAATCATAATTTAAAGATTGAATGTGGCATTAATGTTTTCTATTATCTTTTTAGCCGTAAATATATAAGAAAAAATTCTTATGATTGATAATAAGTTAACTAAAATAAAATTTTTAAGAGTCAAGCGAAATTCTATAATCTTTACCCCCAAAACTCATATTTGGTGTACATTGCCTTACCCTGGTCATAAGTTGGGTTGCCCCAATTATAATAAAAATCCGTTATGTCCACCTTACGCCAAGTTTATGGAAAATCATTTAAATAATTTCAGTGTGTTCTATTTGATATTCGCAATCTTTGATATTTCTGAATATAAAACACGGATGTTAGAGAAACATCCAAACTGGTCTGATAGAAAAGCAAGATGTCTTCTATATTGGCAAAATTCTGTTAAAAAAATGTTAAGGAATTATATAGTCGAAATTTATTCAAATAATCTCGATTGTAATCTGTATTTATTTTGCTCAGGTTCAGGAGAAAAGATACATAATGTAAGGCAAGAAAACATTTATAGCATGGAAGCAGCAGGAATAAATGTTAT
>JAHPYY010000072.1 GCA_019058515.1 Promethearchaeota archaeon | reverse complement strand
TTATACCAAAATCAAGAACAATTGACGCAAACATTTCTTTCGACGCTTATAAAATCACGGGGGTGATCCGTACAATAGAAAATTTCGTCGGTTTACCGACCACGGAAAAAAAGAAATAAAAAAATAAATAATTAAATACTCGAGAATAAAAAAAAGAAAAAAGAGTTTGATTTCTATAAGTCTTCGATTATACCGATTAACGCGGCAATAAGAACGATTATTCCTCCCCACACTCCCGCGAAGATAATTAAACAAATCGCAAGGATTAAAAGCACAATCCAATTAAATGGGAGAGGCTCATCAGGTTTTAAAGCCACGAGAAAGGTCAGAATTACAAAAACTAATCCAACGATAGCATATGCTATAGCATTAAAAAACGGTGAAATTGGAGAAGGGAAGAAAGGATAGCCCCCTAAAGCCGCGAACATAGATATTACGGCAAGTAATCCCACAATCGCTCCGATAATAGTGAGAAATTTCATTATCTTCTCGTTTTTATACGTCTTCCTCATATTTACACCTTTGAAACTTAAAAAGTATGAAATTGTATTCTTAAATTTATAATTTTAATTAAAGACTGGGAATATTTAAACACAATTTCTTTATTGTAAAATTCAGTTCTGAAAAAAAAGTCGAACTTACTAAATTTCACTGAGTAAATTGGCAAAACTTAGGCTTTTTTGTGTAAGCGTTATAAAAGCGTTAAACTAATCGCCATTACTACCATTCCCAAAATTATGCCAATAATAGAGAGATGTTCGTTACTAGATGCACAAGTAGAATGAGCGACCGGCAATAATTCGTCTAACGATACATAAACCATAAATCCCGCAACCATAGCAAGTAGCGCTCCAATTATGAAATCGTTGTAAAAAGGCAAGAGAAGGGTTCCTACAATGACAACACCGAGAAATTCGCTAATACCTGACATAAACGACCAAAATACGGCTTTACTCCTGCTTCCGGTCGATGTGTATATTGGTATAGCTACGGCGATTCCTTCGGGAATGTTATGAATGGCTATGGCTACCGCTAGTAAGATACCTAACTCCACATCCTTTAAGGTTCCTACAAAAGTCGCCATACCTTCAGGGAGATTGTGAATAAACACCCCGAGAAATACTAAAATTCCTGCTTTTTCGATTTGCTTTATAGAAACATTAACCTCTTCTAATTGACTTACGACCATTTGACGATGTTTATGGCGACCTCTGAATTTGCGTTGTCCTTTAAAGCGAGGTTCCTGACAATATTGACCTTGTCCAGGATCCTCTTGAAATTCTATTTGAAGTTCTGGACAATCCTTTGGACAATCTTTTTCAGTTGAATTCTCTAATTCATACTTATGAGAAACGGTGATATCAATTAAAAGCATGATGAGCATACCAACGAAGAAAAATACAAGAGCTAACACGAGTCCGTTAGAACTGATTCCTTCTTGGAGCAATTCCACGAAAGATACAAGGATCATAACTCCTCCTGAGAATCCCATAATGATTGAAATGAATCTTGGCTTAGGAGTTTTTATGAAGAATGCAACGAAGCTTCCTATCGTGGTGGACAATCCTGCAAGTAAGGTCAATAATAATGCTAAGAAAAAAGTATCCATTGTGTACTCCTGATATTATCAAATGTTAGCAGAGTTTAAAACCCTAAAATCTCTATGAAAAGTTAATTGTCATAAAAATATAAAGATTACTAATTATTATAAGTGTATCTACGATAAGAACATAAATAATTAGCTATCCCATTTTATACCTCTTATTTATCGCAATTTAATAAATAGAATTAAAGTATTTTTTATCTCCAATTAGAGACATCTAACTATCTTAAATAAGGTTCTAATCTGATCTTAAGGATTTATATTTTCAAACCAACGATTTTAATAATTAACTACGCTTCGAACATCATAAAATACAAATTGTAAAGTAAAATTATGGTAGATCTAAAAAACAAAACATTGTTTATAACGGGAGCTACTAGAGGGATAGGAAAAGCAATTGGGTTAAGAGCGGCTAAAGATGGAGCAAATATCGTTGTATTAGGAAAAACAGGAGAACCTCATCCCAAATTACCCGGTACGGTATATACTTCAGCTGAGGAAATGGAGGCTGCAGGTGGTAAAGCGCTTCCTATCATAGCAGATGTAAGGTTTGAAGATCAAATGCAAGCTGCTGTTAATCAAACCATCGATAATTTTGGCGAGATTGATATTTTAATTAACAACGCCAGCGCGATATCTTTAACTGGCACCTTAAGCACTCAGATGAAACGATTTGACTTAATGTTTTCGGTTAATGTACGAGGGACTTTCATGACGTCAAAGCTATGTATTCCCCACCTCAAAAAATCGGATAATGCCCACATATTAAATCTATCTCCTCCTCTTAACCTTGATCCTAAATGGTTCGCTAATAATTTAGCCTATACAATGTCAAAATACGGTATGAGTTTCTGTGTTTTAGGTATGGCTGAAGAACTCAAGAAAGACTCAATAGCGATAAATGCGTTGTGGCCTCGAACTGCAATAGCAACTGCTGCTGTGCGAAATTTATTGGGAGGAGAACAAGCAGTTAAACACTCGCGCACTCCAGAAATAGTAGCTGACGCTGCTCACATCATTTTAACAAAACCGAGTAGCGAATGTACGGGAAATTTCTTTATTGACGACGAAGTGTTAATTGAACACGGAATTACAAACTTAGATAAATACTCCGTAGTCAAAGGCGCTAGATTAATGCCAGATTTCTTTTTATATAGCGAAGGGCAAACTTCTTAGTTATAAATTTCATTTAACCTTTACTTGTTTTCTTTTCGTACATCTTTTGAAAGTTCAATATTTAATTTTACCTCTTATTATGTAATTTTTACACATGATTTGCATAATATTTATATATATCTTATGTAATTAATATTATAAAAATTCAATTAGAATTATCACACATAAATAGTTAGTTCCATGTCGTCTAATAATGAGAATAAAGCAGAAAAAGAGATCTCTATAAAGATACTATTCTGGGGTCCTCACTTAGCTGGAAAAACTACCATACTCGAAACGCTTCATCAAATTGCAAAAAAAGCGGATAAAGAAGTTATTCCCCTAAGTGAGATAACTAAAATTGAACAAAGGAGTGGCGCAACTTTATATTTTGATAAGCTTATCTTTTCTGATACTCAATCGATAGCGCAAGAAAAATTTGTTTACAATGTTTTTACTGTTGCGGGAGCAAAAAGATTCAAAACATTAAGAAGAAAAGTGTATCGAGGTACTGATGGCGTAATTTTTGTGTTCGATTCACGGAGATCGCGACTTAATGAAAATATCGAAAGCTTAAAAGAACTCTTAAAGGTTTCAAAAGGTAATCTTATTAAGAATATACCTCTTGTTGTCATGCTAAATAAACAAGATATACCTGATCCACTTAATATTTCTGAGGCTACTCAAATCCTCAAGGAACAAAGTCTTATGTTTGAGCCAGAAGAGGAACTTTTCGTATGGAATCCAATTATTTTTGAGACCATTGGCACATACGATAAAGAGAAAAACATCTATCAGGCATTTAAAGAATGCATTACCCGTACTAAACTCTATTTAGAAGAGAAAAAACTCACAAAAACGGCGAGAATTAATTTAGTATTACCGGAAGAAGATAAGAAAGAGTGGGAACAATTTGCTAAGGAAAGATTGAATGTTTCGTTATCTCAGATGATAAGAGATGCCGTTAGAGAGTATCAAACTAAATACCAAACGAATAAGCCAATTCCTAGGACCAGTGACCTGAATTTAGAACAGCAGATAGAAAAAATCGTCCGGAAAAAAATGGATGAGCTTGTGAATAAACTAAAATTACTCAATTCTAGCGAGAATTGAGTGTTTCATTGAACAAAGCAAGGAATATATTGGAACTCTGAAAAAGTTGTGAAGGAGGTGAAATCCAATTGATTGAGGAAAAAATTATTAGATATAGAAATGCTATAATTCAAGCAGAAGAAATTTAGAAAAACCATTGTATTAATCGTGAATATTACGAAGAGTTGATTGTTAGATTTAAAAAAATGTAAGAATTTTACGAAAAATTAGGTAAAAATCAAATGAGAAAACGAAATACTTCTTATCCTCTTATAAACAATAAATAACAATTTGTGTAATTATTTAAATATTAATGCAACATTGCAAACATTTAAATAAGAAAGGTTTTTCTAGAATCCTGTAATTTAATAATTATTATAAAGTGGTGAAAAACTCTATTGAAAAATGGGTCAAAAACTCCTTTAAAAGTATTAGTTTTAGGGGCAATAAAAGGTGAAAAAACGATTTTTATCAACGATTTTGCTAAAAAATTCCATCCTGAGGGGTATAATACTCAGAAAATAATAGGAGCTTCTTTTTACACTACTGAAATAACCGTAAATAATTTAGATTATATACTTCATCTTTGGATATTAAGCGATGACGACAAGTTTCTATCTCTCCAATACCAATATTATAGAGGGGCAGTAGCAGCTATTCTTGTAGTAGATCCAACGGAAAATCGATCTGTTAAAAAAGTTAGTAAGCAAATAGAATCGTTAAAGAAAATTCTCAGAAGAAATATTCCTATCCTTATTGTTGAATACGATTTAGATAAAAAGATGGCAGCAATAGAAAAACCTCTAAGAGAAGAATTAAAAATGCTCGCAACTGACGAAGGCGGGGTATATTTAGAATACAAATCCGTAAACAAACAAGAAATAGATAAAAAGCTCACAGAATTGATTCAAAAGATGAATGAAATACTCCTACTCAACTTACTACTAAGTTACGTTAATTTGGATATTATTTTGCTTTTAAGCATTTTCAAGGAGCTTGGGATGAAGGATATTGCGGACTACTTGAAGAAAAGCAAATCTACAATCTCTCGCAGCACAAGACAGTTAAAAGAGCTGGGAGTAATAGAATCTCACGAGAAAAGTGACGAAAGCACACCGGGATCGATCCACAAAAATTATTACGCTATATCCAACGATTTTAAGCTAAATTCTAAATCAGATACAACAATACTTCATAAAATATATAAATACATTTTACTTTCGAGGATTTGCGATTATTTAAAAGCGTTTTCGGAAAAAGTACCATCGGGAATATTGAGTTTGTTAAATGTACCAAGCATCCAACCTGGTCTAAGTCGTAAAGAAAGAGCTTACGATCGTATTAGAAGGCAATTTAGTAACACCTCACTTGGATTGTATTTTATGAGTGAAAACCAATTGCAAAAAGTCAATCAACTAAAAGAAGAATTCACTTCTAAATTGCGGGAGATTTTACAAAAGGAAGATGTTAACGAAAAAGAATATGTTTACATGGACATACATTTCCCGCTATTTCAGTTAATCGAGTCAGTGAGTAAAATTAAAGAATAATTACTATTCTTTTTTTTTCAATATTATTTGTTTTTGATTAAAACTATATATTGAGCAATTGTTTATTTTAAAGTATGACATTTTCAATCGTAGCGTACGATCCTATTAAGAAGGAATGGGGAGTTGGCGTTCAATCAAAATTTGTAGCAGTTGGAGCCATCGTTCCTTTTGCTAAAGCTAATGTGGGAGTAATTGCGACGCAGGCGCGTGCTAACACGAGTTACGGTCCTAAAGGATTGGCACTGTTGGAAAGTGGATTTACTGCAGAGGAAACTATAGAGATATTAATTAAAAAAGACGGCGAGAAGGAACATCGCCAAATTGGTGTAATCGATAAGTTTGGGAATTCTGCATCGTTTACCGGTAGGGAATGTTTTGATTGGGCGGGTTATATAATAGGTGAAAATTACGCCTGTCAGGGAAACATACTTGCTTCAGAAGAAGTAGTAGCATCGATGTCGACTGCCTTTTTAAGCACAAGCGGCGATTTAGTAGAAACAATTTTTGCCGCCCTCGAAGCCGCCCAAGAGAAAGGTGGAGATAGACGCGGTAGAGAAGCGGCCGCAATTTTAATCGTAAAAGAACGAGGCGCATACGATGGTGGTACGGATAGGTATATAGATATTCGAGTAGATGAGCACCCCACACCAATAAAAGAATTAAGAAAAGTGTTTGAAGTTTACGACATGTGCATCCTTTTAAGAGATGATCCTAAAGACATTATAAAACTTGAAGGAGACGCGTTAAAATTAGTTAGAGAAAGATTAAAGAGTGAAGGTTTTTATAAGGGTGGATTTGATACCCCTTTAGACTCAGAAACAAGGCAAGCATTAAGCGATTGGTTAGGGACCCATAATTTTGAAGTAAAGGAACGAGAGGATGACTACATGTATGGTATTGTCTATCGATACATTAAAAATTCGATGTAATATTAGATATTATCTCCATATTTCTTGCTTTTTTAAGGCGTCAATTCAGATCTATTCGTGTATGATTGACGATAAAATTAGACACTACAAAGAACAAATTTCAACAGCTCGAAAGCTCAAGAACATTTATG
>JAHPYY010000071.1 GCA_019058515.1 Promethearchaeota archaeon | reverse complement strand
TTATATAAGAGACCACTACGAACTTTAAGCGACGATCATTCCTCTTTTTGGGCATTTTTTTCTTTAAAATCGAAGTAAACGAGATTTTAAATAACCATTTATAAATCGATTGCCAAAATCCTGTCCTTTTTTATCTGCAAACTTATGAGACTTAACCAAATAGTTTCTAAATCTATTTAAAAAGCATCAAAATGTTTAAATTTCTATATTTCTGTGTTTAATGGTGAGTAAGAGCTATTTTAAAGAATTATACCGATCGCTTTTAATATTACCTGAAGGAATGGGGAAAAATGGATAAAAAAGAGAAAAAAAAGATTATAATTTTTACGGTATCCATTGTGGGTTTAATTTCTGGCGGACTTTTAGTTAATTTCCTTCTAGCGCTTATTTACAACACCAAACAACCTATTGGAATCGTAATGTCTGATTCTATGACCCCAAATTTAAATAAAGGCGATGTAATTTTTACTAAAGGGGTGGAACCGGAAAAAATACATATAGGGGATATCCTAGTGTTTAACGCGTCTGGATTGTACGAGGAAGCTCCCCTTGGTCCCGTAGTGCACCGTGTTATTTGGAAGGTTAAAGATAACGACACATGGTATGTGCAAACGAAAGGGGATGCAAACTCGTGGTTAGATGGTAATCTTATTCCAGAAGATAGATTTATTGGGGTAGTGTTCGCAAGAGTACCCTTTTTGGGATTAATTGCAGTGTTTCTAATTGAAACGCATTTTCTCGTAAGCGCGTGTATTGTATTTCTGTTTATTTATGGCTCTTATTACGCTTTAAGAAAACTTCCACGGGTATTAAGATAAGAAAAAAAGTTATTGTTTTATAAATCTAAATTTATTCTTTGCAATTACTCCTAACAGTATTATTGAACCTATACTAACTAGTATTAAAGTGGCTAAATCAAACGGAATACTTAATATATCACTTCCTTCGTCGGCCGCTACCCATAAATCATAATCCACTGCGATCCAACTTTGAATTCCACCTAACATGTTAAAAATCTTTGTAAATTCGTTTGATGAGAGTATTTCGCTTGCTTGTTGGCTTCTATATCCTGAATTGCAGTAGACGATGATTTTGTGATTCCTGTGGACTGAGAGTTCCTCTAATCTCCCTTCCAACGCGTCTAATTCGATGTTAATCGAATCATAGAGGTGATTTGCATTATACTCTTCCGGAGTTCTGACATCGAGAATCACTAGATTTGGGTAACTTTCATCGTCGTTGATCATGTTGTAAGCAGTTTCTACAGAAATATTAGTGTAATCTTGCGCTAACGAATAAGGAACCAATGCAAGAATAATAAACATGCTAAATATCACAAGTAGGAAAATTCTATTGTTCAGTATTATTCTTTGTTTGCTCAAAATTTTCATGTTGACACCTCTTTATATATAAAAGTAGATTGTAAAATAATCTTATATTACGATCATTTTGTTAAATGATAAATTAGTGTAATAATAATTTATTTCTTATTTTTGATAATTTTAAGTAGGGATAGTTATCTCAAACTGACACACATCGTCGCCTTTCATTACCGATTTTCGCATCTTAACTTGGACTGGCTTTGCTAATATTTCCTCCCAGATTCCCTTATAAAACCCCGCACCACAATAGCAGTATATTTCGGGAAAATCTGCTCTATCTTCTTTCAGCACTTCCTTTACCCTAGGACAATGACAATATATATATCTTTTTCTTTGGTGATTATCAGTGTTGAAGTACTCTTCGATATACGCGCTCTTGGGGATTTTTGTGGCAATTACACGATTCCCTTCTAATTTTCCCGCTAAACCCCAACCTTGAGATGTAATTCTGTTAAAGTTGTCATTTGAGATATTCAACTCAGAAGTCAAAAATTGCTCGAATTTGGACTGTAGCATGGAATGGACCAATTCTATGTCTTTAGTTTTGGTGTATTTACGCTTTAATTCTGCTAATTCTGACTTAGGATATTGACACGCGCAACCCATCATAATCTGCTCGATATTTTCAGTAGCGGTTAATTCAGCTAACCTTTTCATAGCATTCTTCGTCCAAGTAATAATTTCCTCCCTATTGGAATCTTTAGAGATATTTTGACTTCCTTCAACGACCATCTCTTTTATTTCCTCGTTAGTGTTATCCTTTACGCATTGTGAGAATTTGCCTATCCAATACTTTTCGAAATCAAACTCGTTAGCCATATGGTAATTTCTTCCGTATTTTTATTCCTATAACATGAAAAAGGTTGTATTATCAACTTTTTATAGTTTAGTATACAACTCATTTCTTTAAATTTCGATGATTTTGTTGTTATGAGTTAGAATCTCATATATAATATAAAAAAAGGATTGATTAATTGGCTTAAAAAGAATATAACTTTAATTTAATAAGCTCTTAATGCGTTTAACGCCACTCACAGCATCTGGAGCGTAATCGTCGGCTCCTAATTTTTTAGATAACTCGTCATTTAGTGGAGCGCCACCAACTATTAATTTCACCTTATCTCTTAATCCCGCTTGCTTTAGCGCGTTATCCACATCGGTTATTGATCTTAATGTCATGGTCAACAACGAACTCAATCCAACGATTCCAGCTCCCGTTTCTTTTACCTTTTCTATGATCGTGTTTGGAGCGACATCAGTTCCCAGATCAATCACATCGAATCCCGAACTCATAAGTAATGTGCCTAGCAAGTTTTTACCAATATCGTGTTGATCCCCCTGAACGGTGCAAATTATGACCCTTTCTTTAGTTTTGGTTTGATCTGCTGAACTCATAGCAGGCTTTATGATATTAAATGCTGATTTCATCGTCTCCCCTGCAAGTACCAATTCTGCGAGATAATACTCGTTATTTTCATAGCGTCGTCCAACTTCGTCCATACCTTCTGTCAACGCGTTTAGAATGTCGTAGGGATCCACATTTTCGTTTAACGCATCGCTAACTGCTTTTGCTATGTCGTCAATCTCCAATTCTATAACTAATTCAGTGATTTTTTCTAATTCCATAGTATCCCACTGTACTAATTAAATGACTCATAGTTTTAAAAGCTACAGATCTATCAATTCAAATATATTGATTCATTTCTTAAACTAATTAACTAAGGGATAATTTGAAATTAATTCCAAATAGTCATGACATTAACAAAGCGTGAACGGGTGTTTCGCACTCTCGCACTCGATGGCGAACCGGATATGGTGCCGATACACCATCTCGGTTTTGAAAGAACGGGAGAATCGTTCCAACAATTTGCTAAATCTGAAGAGAAAAAAGAACTAGACACTTATGTTAAAACTAAATCCTCCAGAGTTAGATATTACGTCACTGAGGCGAGATTTTGGAACTTAGACCTGCAAGCAATAAACATATTTAGTCCGTCCATCAAATATAGAACTCAACCTGCGCCAGAGGGATTCCCAGAGGATCATTATATGAATCCTATAAGCGGAAAAGTCTATAAAAATGTACAGCAGGTGGACACGGGGCTGATTTACTCGTGGTATGTTGGAGGGTGTTTTACCTCTCCCGAAATTGTACAACACTATTGGAGTCGGTTTGGAAAACCGTCTGAATTAATAAACGACAGTTTATACTATTCCCCTAAAAAATGGGAAGAATTCGTAGAAGCTGTTTGTCCTTACTTCTTTCCCGTACCTGATCTTCCCCTCGCTCCTCACGAAGCCTTATTCGAAGGAATGACGATTGGGAAAGTTGCCTACTACATGAGAAAAAACCCAAGTTTTATTCATAGCATGATGGAAGAATACACAAAAACTAACGTCGAGATTGCGAACCGACTTGCGGAAGCTAATGTGGAAGTAGTATGGATGTACGACGATCTAGGGTATAAAGGTCAATCTATTTTCTCCTTACGCCACCTAAGGGAGTTCATTATCCCCTACTACAAAAGAATATACGAAACCTGCAAAAAACACGGGATGCTAATTATCCAACATTCGTGCGGCTATATTGACGAGGTTTTGCCGTACTTGGTCGATGCGGGACTCAACGGCATTCAAGCGCTCGAACCCGCGGCAGGCGTGGATTTGGCCCATCTAAAGAATACTCTAGGCGATAGAATTTGCTTTATAGGGGGTATTGATTCCTCGCGTGTGTTGAATTTTGGTACCCCTCAGGACATAGAGGAAGAGGTAAAACGATGTATAAACGCAGCAGGAAAGGGTGGAGGATATTTCGTAGGAGCCAGTCATAATATTTTGAATACTCCTTGGGAGAATGTGTTAACCCTTCGGGATGCGATAGAAAAATATAGGAAGTACCCGATTAAATTCTAACCCGAAATAAATAAAAAATAAAAAACTTAGGAATAGTAATAATTAATTTAAAAAAATAAATTAAGAATTTTTTAGAATCTTCTTAACTTTAAAGACTATAATTACCGAAAGAATTCCCATAATTGCTAGAATATTATATCCTGGAATTATTATTGGTGTAGTTGCTGCTTTAATGATAAAATCTTCTAATATTTCATTGTATCTATCTGTAATCGCTGTAGATTGATCTTCTGAAGTAAAAGCGACCACTAAATTGTATTCTGGTATAATGTAAATACTTTGACCTAAAAAGCCTTGAAACGAATAATAATTATTTTCTTCATTTAGCCAGAAGAGATAACCATAATCTTCAGGCTCTACATAATCTTGCGTAGCAGCAGTAATCCAATCTTCAGAAACAATTTGAGTCCCATCCCAATTTCCATTATTTAGACACAATAAACCTAATCTTCCCATTACTCTTGGTGTTGTGTAAATTCCAAATCCACCGAAAGTAATCCGATCTACAGTTCCATCTGCCCATTCCCATTCAATATCTTCCCATTCTAAGTCATCCTCCTTAATTCCTATAGGAGTAAATAAATTTTGCCAAGCAAATTCAGACATTAGCATTCCTACTTTTTTTTGAACAATTGCTGATATTAGTTGAGTATTTCCAGTAGAATATTCAAAAACTTCTCCAGGGTCTGCTACCATTGGTTTATCGATAATATAACTAAGTGTGTATCCACTAGGCCCCCAATTGGAAAATGCATCAGTTAACTCATCCCACTGAAGACCTGAACTCATTGTTAATAAATCCTTGAGCGTGATATCTTTTTTACTTGCTTCATAACTGGCTTTCCATTTATCAGGAAATACATCAAATAATTTCACATTCACATCTTCTATGTATCCTTTATCAATAGCAATTCCAACTAATAAAGAGGTTACTGATTTAGTGGAACTCCATAGATGATGTAATCTTCTATATCGTACTTGATCATAGAGATGCTCTTTATCAGCATATAACTTTTCATCTAAGATCTTACTTAATTCGAGATAAGTGTCTTCAACGATATACCCGTTTCGAACAACCAAAACACTTTGGATTTTTAGCTGATTGGTAGCGATATAATCGAACATTCCCGACATTTCCCCAGAATTCATTCCTTGTTGTTCTGGAGTGTTCTCCGTCCAATTTTCAGTTGGCCAAGATATTGATTCTGCGTTTCCAAATATAACACTAGGTAAAGAAGAGATAATAATCAAAGCAAAAAGAATGCCAATATTAATTATCCTACTCTTTCTCATAATCTGTAGAACTCACCATTAAAATTTTTTGTTACGATTGAATCTTTGTACAAATTTTTTATTAGATTTCTTTTATGTAACATTTTTAGATATTTTTATATATAAAAATTTCCTCCGAGATCAATATATTTGCAAAAGAGAAATGAAATTAGATTTTAAATCAGAAATTTACCTATTTTCTATTTATTATTTTATACATTGTTGGCGCTTCACACAATATCATAAACATTCCTTGGGAAAATATCACATCATTAAGAGACGCCATTGAGAAATACAGGAAGTATCCGTTAAATCTTAATTAAAAAAAAATAAAAAAAATTAGAACCCATATTTGGGATAGATTTGTCTTTGATGAGTTTTCTCTTTAGGTTTCCTTCTTCCGTACGCAGAAAATCCTAAACTTTTGATGAAGGAATAAGACACATTATTTTTCATGTACACTTCGCAATGCAATTCCTTTACATTTCGTTCTTTAAAATAATTCCACGCCGTTAATCCTAGTTTTTTTCCGATACCTAATCGTTGATATTCAGGTATCAATCCGAGTCCCGCAATAACCCCGAATTCGTTGTTTTTTCCTTCAAAGTCTAACAAAATAAAACCTATGTCTTTTGAATTATACCTGGCAAGGAAAAAGACCGTGTTATCGAAATTATTAATTCTTTCCAACGCGTCAACGGATATTGGACGGTAAAGCGTGTCAACCGACTGCCAAGCGAGGTTGTGAATATCCTTAATCGCTGATAAGTCTTCGAGCGTAGCAGGGTGAATCTCTAAATCCCCTAAATCAGCGGGGATTTGACTATTTACGTAATCCTCGTATTCTTTCGTTATCTTTTCCACAGAAAGCCTCATTTTAATGTAATATGAATCGGGTTCACCATAGGATTTCAACTTTTCTATTACTCTTGAGAGAAATCCCTTATTCTTCGCAGAACCCTCCATATTATGTAGTACCTATATAATTCTATTGAGATTTTCTTATAATGAACGATTTAGCTCACTTATTCGAAATAATGAGCCGATTCCTCGCCTACGATGCTCGTTACTTCACCAAACGCGATAGCGTCTTGAAGATTCCCTTCAATTACTAAATCCCCTGACATATACGCGCTGGTGCCATCTACTTCTCCACTACTCATTTGGCCCCATACTGCTCCAGTAGCCTTCATAGTAACTGATGCATCGTCATTTACGCCCTCACCGTAATCGACGGTACCTTCTCCTAACTTAACCCAATATTTATAGTCAATGTCAGTAACTACTATTTGAATTATAGTAGTATCGATATCTTCCAATTCTTCCTTTACATCTTCGTTCTCTTCTGCAAGTTGCTTAGCTAACTCGTACAATTTTAATGCGTCAGAGGGTTGACTTGCCCCCTTTTCGCGCATCTCTTTTAACTCTTTAATTAATTGCTCGTCAACCATTTTTTTCTACCTCTTTAATTTTGGTTAATTATGATTTTGGTTTTATCCTATAAAATTCTTGTGAAGTCATAAATTGCTACTGTATCTCGCCTTACGGTTAAAATAGGTTAAATTTTTAATCAAAAATAAGAATTATATAAGAACAGATTAAATTCTCCATTGGATATATTATAACATTTATTCTATTTCAGGAATTAGAAGAACAAATTTAGCGCCTTTTGTATAGTCTCCTTTCAAACTATCTTCGACCCAGATTTCTCCACGATACTTTTGAATAATTTTCTTTACGAGGGATAATCCAAATCCCATCCCCTTTCCCCCTTTATACATATTGTATCCTCTTTGGAAAATAAATTGCTTTCGTTCGTCAGAGATACCTATTCCATTATCTACAAATTCCATTTTAATGTAAATTTTTCGATCCTTCCGTTCTTTAGAAATATTAACTAAAATTTCGACAGTAGAATTATCGTTATATTTTACAGCGTTAATTAATAAATTTTCAAATGCATCAAGAAGTAAATTATTTGCACGAACTACTATCTGCTTCCCAGATGTATTTACATTTATCTGTATTTCCTTCTCATTAAACGATCGTTTGATAAAATTAATGCTTTGTTCAAGAATTTTCAATACATTAATCTTTTCTAAGATTATTTCAGAGTCTTCTAACTGAGATAACTTTTTAATATTGGCAAATAATTTCATTCCCTTATCCAGCGAAATTCGAATGAGATTGATAATCTCGTCTCTTTTTTCGGGAATTTCAAGATATGATGGGTGAATCTCCAATGACATTCTAATTGTATTCAATATATTTGCTATATCGTGACTAAGTAAATCTTTGTAAAAATTAACTTGATTGTAGGCTGAACGAAGATTTTCTTCTGATTTCCGGAGTTTCAATTCCGCTTCTTTTTTCTTGGTGATGTCTCGAGTAAATCCGTAAAACCCAACTTTTCTTCCGCTAGAGTCATATTTTAAATAAAAAGATCCTTCAAAAGTGCGTATTTCCCCGTTATTTCTTTTAATTTGACTTTCAAAAATCCCTTTTGGAAGATTATTCTTATATACTTTATTAAAGGTTTTAAATACTTCTCCCACGGTGTCCTTTTCCACAAAGTCAGTATAACTCCTTCCTATTAGTTCTTCTTTCGAAATCCCTAAGTATCTACTGATGTAATCATTTACGTAAGTGTAATTACCTTTTAGATCGACTTCAAAATATCCATCCTCAATATTCTCAATGATTTCTCTATACTTATTTTCAGATATTGTTAGCTCTCGTTGAGTTTCTTTTAACTTATCGTTCTTAGGCTGATTCATCCCTTAAACTCCTTTCCTTAAAAAACTCTAAATATCATAGATCAAGTCTTTTTATAAAATTAGATCTTATCTACTATTTATAGTTTGTAATTATATCAGTAATTTGTACCTATTACACTGAAGATAATTTGAAAATATATCTCTTTATTATTCATTTATTTTACCTTACAATAGTACGAACCAATATAAATATTGATATTTACGAAAGCGTTTGATTTTTCTCGCGATCCTGTAACCTATGTTTGTTTATAAAGGATTAGGAGAAAACATTAATTTAAAATAACGACTAATTTTGAGATATACGTATTTAATAATTGGAGAATAAAAAAAGTGATAAAAACAAAAATTACCGAAATTTTGGGAATTAAAAATCCCGTAATATGCGGAACAATGATGGCGTTATCAGGTCCCGAATTCACTGCCGTATGTTCAAACGCAGGAAGTCTCGGTATTTTAGCTTCAGCCATATATAGGAAACCTGAACCATTAAGAAAAGCATTGCAAAAACTTAAGAGTTTGGCTAAAGAGCCATTTGCGGTTAATATGAACCTATTTCCAATGCTACGGCCGCCTAATACTAAAAGGCATTTGAAAATTTTTATCGATGAAGGCGTAAAAATAATTGAAACTTCCGGCCATGAAGCCCCAGAGAAATATATTGATGAGTTCAAAGAACACGATATCATTTGGATGCATAAATGTGCGGGCGTGCGTTATGCGAAAAAAGCAGCTTCACTTGGAGCCGACATTGTAGAAGTCGTTGGTTGGGAGAATGGAGGTCATGTGGGGCGTTTTGACATTGGTACTTTTGTACTAACGCCTGCAACTGTTGATGCTATAGACATACCCGTTGTCACGGGAGGTGGCGTCGTCGATGGAAGGGGCTTAGTCGCCGCTTTAGCGTTAGGAGCAGAAGGCGTGTTAATAGGTTCGCGCCTTTTGACTACAAAAGAATGTCCCGTCCACGAAAATTTAAAGAAAGCTCTTATTAATTGTAGCGTGTACGATACCACTATTGTTATGAGGTCCGTAAATAACGCACTACGTGTTTGGAACAATCCCGCTGCTCAACGCATCCTTGAGTTGGAATCCATAGGCGTATCGGATACAGAAATATTTTCAGCCGCCTCAGGTATGTTTACAAGAAAGATGTACGAAGAAGGGGATATAAATGCGGGAATCATGACTATTGGACAAGGTCTTGGAATTTGTGAAGATATTCCCACGGTAAAAGAACTTATCGAGCGCGTGGTGAAACAAGCTGAAGAAATTATTCGTCAAAAATTTGCTAATTCTTGAATTATCGCACTACTTTTTTTTTGACAAAAAATTACATAAGTAATTTTAGAATACACCTTAGCGTTTTAATATTAGATTTTAAATTAGATGTATTGCATTTCTACATATATAAATAATAGAAAATAAAATATGCCCCTTAAAACACCAGAAGAATATTTAGAAAGCATTAAACGGCCCGTTAATTTATATATGTTCGGAAAAAAAATCGACGAATTTTGGGAACATCCTATTATTAAGCC
>JAHPYY010000070.1 GCA_019058515.1 Promethearchaeota archaeon | reverse complement strand
GGTTTTAGTCGCCCCTAGGTTTTTGCAAATCAACATTAGGGTGGTTATCGTTTGAGGTCCGCAAACAGATGTATTTAAGGCTGATTTAAAAGTTTTTTGACAATCGAACTCTTCAAATGCCTTAATCACAGCTTTATCCTTATTTTCCATATCCATCAGATCCTTTGCGGGCTCTCTGAAATTTCTTGGTTGTTTATGCGTCATATCAGAAGAAGCAACAATAACAATATCCTTATTTAAATTTGTTATAGATTGACTAATATCCTTTGCGATTTGTTGCACGACATCGTAGGATTTTGTGGAAACTTTAATTGGTAGAATTTTTAAATCACTATCCTGGGAACAATATTTAATAAAAGGTAGTTGGACTTCAATATTATGTTCTCTTCCAAAAGGATATCCTATAAAAGCAGATTCATCTTCTACGATATAACTGCTAGTTGTAACTACATTTTTAGCTAACTCCTCATCAATAGCTAAATCTCCAAATGGAGTCTCCCAAGCCCCTTCTTTCATAATTGCAATCTTTCCGTATCCTAAATGGTCTGTACCTAAAATTACGATTGTCTCCGGAACTTTTTCTCTAAATAAATTATAATAAGTATGAGCCGCGCAACATCCAGAATATACATATCCCGCATGAGGTGAAATTCCCCCTATTATTATTCTATTAGTAAGATTCTGACATTCTGGAAGTTTTCCTGGTCCAAATTTTGTGTCTTTAAAAGATTCCTCAATGGATCTCAACAAATCTGGTTTAAATCGGGGATAAAAGCTTCCTGCTACTGCTGCTCTACGTCTTACCAAATTTAAATTCACCGAAAAAGCGAATTTGATATAAAAAAAATATGCGTTCTTAAATTATTAATATTTCAATCAATCCTAAGTAATTTAAAAGATTTAATAAACTATTGCATGATTTAATAAATTATACATGAGTGAAAAAGAGAGTTTAGAACAAATTTCTCTAGAGGAAATTGACGAATCTGCAATTCCCGAGAAAATTCCTGCAAAATTTGTAAATTCAAGAGTAGTGGTATTTAATCCTCTTTATGCTTCTTACCTGTATGTTAAGGAAAAGTTTTTCGGAAGCCCTTTAGGAATTAGTAAACCACGATTAGAATATTTTTCTAAACCTTCTGAATTATCGCTAATCGAAGCTTATTTTTTGCTCAAGAATGGCAGAATTTCAATCTTTGATGTAAATCAACAAAAAATGCTCGATGTGGAAGAATTTTACAGTATCGCAAAAGATATTCACGAAAAATTCGATGAAAAGTTTGTGATATATGAAGATTTAAGAAATAGAGGGTATATCCCCAGACCTGGATTAAAATTTGGAGCTGATTTTGTGGTATATCGTAAGGGACCAGGATTAGAACACTCTCCGTTTATTGTACATGTTATGCCACTTGAATCTAAAATTGGAGCTATTGATATGGTAAGAGCAGGAAGATTAGCTACATCGGTAAGAAAGAAATTTGTTATTGCTAACCCTCAAACAAAATCTTACTACTTTTTCGAGTGGTTTAAACCATAAACTTCTTTACTGATAAATCAAAACGCGAATTGCATCTCCAATATCGTGAATCCTATCCGCTAAGCCCTCAAGTATATTAATGCTATCCTTGATCCTAAGAAGGAGTCTTACATTAATGTTCTCATCTCCGTAAATGTGATCTAAAAACTCCCGAGAGATGAGATCAATATCATTTTCAATTTCGTGAATTTGCGTCGTATTGTTAAACACTTCTTTAGGATTGTCACGGAGATTTTTAACGCAAAACTTTAACGTATTACCCATCTTTATGATATTATTAATTAGCTTGTGATATCGCTTTTTAACTTCTTCATCGACTTGAGCAACATTTTTTATTTTTTCCAAAATGTCTACGAATTCTATGGCGTAATTAATCACATTGTCCATTTTAAGAACTAATTCGATAAAATTACCCATCCCCTGAGCTTCGGCTTCAGCAAATTCTTGGATGAGTTCTATCTTTATGTTGTCTCCGTCTTGTTCCGATATAATCATTTTGTTTTTTTTCTTTTCTAAATTATCCTTATTAGATTCGTTCTTTTCTGCCCAGGTAGTATAATATACTCCCATATCACTTAACACGCCATGAACTATTCTAACGTGCTCAATTAACATCGTAAGTATTTCGTCCTTTACTTTATGGCTCATCAGTATTTTAGAACTAGATAATTTTTTAGTTGATAAATATATATGATTAAATCAATAAAAATCCTTTCTGACTCGCTTAACCTATAAATTCATTAATTAAATTGGACAAAAAAACAACTTTTATTTACAAAGAAGCATTCTACGACTTATCTTCTCGTACATTTAAAGAAAAAAAAATAAAAAAATTCTTACTTTATGACGATCTATGTAGGGGTTGATATAGGCAGTCTCGCTACGAAAGTTGTGTTGTTAGATAACCATACTATTTTGGATTATAGGATCGAACGGTCCACTTACGATTTTAAGAGAGTTGGGAAAAATCTATACGATGATCTTTTGCTCAAGCATAATTTAACTGATAAGGACGTTGTTGTAATGAGTACCGGTTATGGTAGAAATACAATTGATTTTGCTGACGATAGAATAACAGAAATAACTGCTCACGCTAAAGGCGCTAAATTTTTCTTCCCTGATGCTTATTCAGTCATTGACATAGGTGGTCAGGACAGTAAAGCCATTGTAATGAGTAAAAAAACAGGCAATGTAGTGGATTTTCAGATGAACGATAAATGTGCCGCAGGAACTGGTAGATTTTTGGAAGTTATGGCAAACGCTCTAGAAGTACCTATCCAAGAGATAGGGCCACTTGCGTTAAAATCCAAAAATCCTGCTTCGATAAGTTCAACCTGTACGGTTTTTGCCGAAAGTGAAGTTATAAGCTTGTTTGCGAGAGGCACTTCGAAAGAAGATATCGCAGGGGGCATTCATAAATCAATTGCTCGGAGAGTAGGAGGAATGGCAAAAAGAATTGGAGTCGATTCTTTATTGGTTTTTTGTGGTGGTGTTGCTCAAAATGTCGCAGTAAAGAAGTATTTGGAACAAGAATTAGGATTTGAAATACATATCCCCGAATATCCTCAATTAACAGGCGCAATAGGAGCCGCTCTTATTATCCAAGAAAACAACCATTAAATAAGGACTGCTTCTCTTTTACTAATTTAATATTGGCAGAAATAGGATTCTAATTTTTATTCACAGTTAGGGGAAATTTACTAAATTGCTGGATGCATACCTATTCTAATAACATTGTTCGTATCAAAAATTTTAATATTAATACTTGATTTAAAAAAGAAATGAGTTATTTAGAGCTTTTAACCGAGTTTCACGGATTTCTAAGAGAAAAAAAACTGGAAGGTACGAAAATCTCTGCTTTAATTGCCCACGATAATATTCCAGAAGAAATTTTAGATGTAATGGGTTTTTATCCACTAAAAATGATTTTTGCGGGAAATGACGATTTAATGAATATAAGCCAGGATTATTTGCCACCATCAACATGCAGTTTTGCCCAAAGTTGTATCGGTTTGTTTAAATCAAAACCGAGTGGTTTTAATTTCCTAGAATTAATCGATTTTATTGTACTTTCGAATCATTGCGTTTCAGATATATGTACATCTGAGATTATATCAAAATACTTTAATATACCAAGAATAGATTTTTATGTGCCTTATACGCACAGTGTAGAATCCGTGAAGTATTATAAATTAGAAGTAATTGAATTTATAAGACAATTGGAGAAAATCTCTGGCAAAAAATTGGATGATAATGAATTAATTAAAAGTTTAAAAAAGTTCAATCAATTCAAGAAAAATCTTCAGCAAATTAACAGCCTTGATATTATTGGCTCAAAAAAACTCAAAATCCTTCAAAAAGCAATACTTTTTGGTCCAGAGTACAATAATGAATTAGAGAAAGTGATTTACAACGCAAAAAATAGCAATAGATCTAATCAAAACTCGAAACTTCTAATCTTTACAGGGTGTTCTCTTTTCATTGGTGATTATTTAATTCATTTAATCGAGGAAGCAGATGGGAATATAATTTTCTATGATACTTGGATAGGTAACAACTATGCACATCAAATTTTTGACGAAGCGGATTTCGAAGGTATCAACGATCCTTTAGACCTAATTACAAGTCGATTCAAGAATAATACTCTTGGTGATCACACGGTGCCAAACTTTGTTGAAAATAAGGTCGATTCTATAAAAAAAATAGTGATGGATGTTCGAGAAAAATATAATAAGGATGTAGGTGTTGTTAATCATATAATAAAATTCTGCGATCATTTCTCTTTACACCAAGCCACCTTTAAACAAAAACTTCAGGAAAATAATATTCCCGTTCTCAATCTTGAGAGAGATTATTCTAGAGCAAATAAAGGGCAATTATCAACTAGAATCGAAGCATTTATGGAGATGATGTAAAATTAGTTTAATGGCCGATGAGTTAATTCGGTTTGCTTCTGTACTAAAAATTGCTTATAATTTCCTTAATGGGAGAGAGTATCTTAAACGGAAGAAATTTAGGGAAAAAAAAAAATTGGTGGCGGTCGCGTTACCATTTTCTGACTTAATTTTTGCTTCTGGAGCGGTACCTGTCTTTCCAATTAGAATGCATGAGTTTCAAATCCATAAATACTTAAGGTACTTAGGCTCCGCTTCAAGTATTTTTGGTTGGGATAGAGTTTCAAATTTTTTAGGTTTTGTAAAGAATTTAGGGATAAAAGAAGTTTCCAACTTAATTGATGAAATCATTGAGGATGTCATTGAAAAAATCAATATAAAGTATAACGAAATGTACGATCTTGGTATTGAGCATGGAATTTCGAGTGATTTTTGTTACGGTTTAAAGAGCTTAGTCGGAATGCATTCTTCAAAAGGTCGCAATGTAGATGGCTGTATGAATGTAACAATAAGGTGTAGCGCATATAACAAATATTTGGAATCTCTCCATACAATAAACGAAGATCCAAGACAGGTGTGGATAGACATTCCTCCTCGGAACATAGGGAACTCTATGGATTTATTGATGGAAAACATTTCAGGTGCAATAAGACAATTAGAACTTATTACTGATAATACCGTTTCAGATAATCAAATAAGGGATCACTTCAAAATCGGAAATCAGGTAAAGCAATCTTACAGAACTATAATTTTCGATATCAGTACATCTGATTTTTATCCTTGCAATCCTGCTACATTCGCAGAGATATTGTCCTTACTTAATATTACTTACCAGGATTACAATTCGAACGCTAAAGAATACAGGGATAACATGAGCAATCTAGTAAAAGATATGAAGGAACGGATCAGAAAGGGAATTGGAATGGATGTGTCGAAAATGCCAAGAATCTATGTTACACCAATGTTTGGTGGTTGGGAGCCGTTGAGTCACGAAATAATATATGAATTAGGAGGAAGAACGCTTTACGCAGATTGGGCTATGTTAAGATTACTCGATGATATCCCTACGGGGCCTAATACTAATCCTATAGAGGAATACGCGCGCTACCTAATGAATGCAACTGAAGTTGGAATAGGATGCAATAACGACACTCTAACGGATTCATATTTAAATATGGCTAAAAAGCTAAAAGCTGATGGGATGATTTTCTTTCAACTGTTTGGTTGCCATTCAATCTCAAATTGTTATGCCATGCTAAAACAGAAAATCCGAAGAGAATTAGAGATACCCTCAATTGCTTTAACTTTTAATAAAATCGGAGAAAATATAGAACAAGTTAAAACCCGTATTACCGCTTTAATGGAGATAGTTTAAATAAAGAAAAAAGATCGATGTTAAAATGAGCATATTTACAGACGATGTACTTAATTTCACTAGCGTATTAAAAATGGCCTACAATTTTCTTACGGGCAGAGATTATGTAAGGAAAAAAAAAACTCGGGATCATAAAACAGTTGTATCGTTAGTTCTTCCTTTTTCTGATTTAGCATACGCAGCTGGAGCTGTTCCCGTATTTCCAATAAGAATGGCAAGATTTCAGGTTCACAAATATTTAATGGCTTTAAATTCTGCTTCAAGTTTGCTAGGTTGGAATCTTACTGCAAAACTATTAGAATTTGTGAGACAATTTGATGTTTTGAAACTAATAGACAATGTACTCAACGATGTAATAAACGAAATGAATCAAGCTTACAATAAAATGTACGACGAGGGAATAGAATGCGGTATATCCCCTAATAGTTGTTATGGAATTAAAAGTTTGACGGGAATGCATCATGCTTTGGGAACGCAAGTGGATGCTAGCTTAAATTTTACCACTCAATGTAATGCTTGGAACAATTATTTAGAATCTATTAAAAAGTACAATCCTAATCAAATTTGGATTGATATACCTCCTCGTGATAAAGACAATGCACTAGAAATAACGATGACGAATGTTTCAAATGCAATTGACAACCTAGAAGAGTTAACTGGAAACATAGTTACCGATAATAGCCTTCAAAAACAATTTAGGATTGGAAATCAAGTGAAAAGGTACTATAGAACCATTATTTACGAAATTGCGGTTTCCGATTTTTATCCTTGCAACCCCGCTACATTCGCTGAAATCCTTTCTCTTGTAGGTATAAGTTATCAGGATTTCAATTCAAACGCTCAACGTTTCTTAGAAAATATGAGTAATTTGGTGAAAGAAATGAGAGAAAGAATCAAAAAAGGAATAGGCATGGATGTGTCTAAAATGCCAAGGATTCTTCTCACTCCTGTGTATTGTGGTTGGGAACCGCAGTTAGGGGAATTACTTTATAAACTTGGAGGCCGAATAATATTAGCGGATTGGGAAATCCTTAATTTGTTAGATGAGATTGATGTTTCAAAAAATTCAGATCCAGTTGAACAATATGCTAAATTCGTGTTAAATGTTATTACGAATGGATCGGGAGCGAATAACGAGGAATTAATCGCATCTTTCCTTAAAACTTCGAAATTGCTAAACATGGAAGGATTGATTTATAACCAACTATCTGGATGCGGCAACGGGAATTGTTATCCAATGCTACGCGAAAAAATACATGATTCAATAGAAATTCCCACAACTACGGTTGAATTCAGTAAGATAGGAGAGGGAATCGAGCAGACTAAAACGAAACTAACAGCTTTTATGGAATTATTTTTTTAAGGTATTCTATTGTTAAATCCTTAATGTATGTTGATGATCAAAATTAGAGGATAATAAAAAATAATCCTAAATTACATACCAAAGAAATCCGAAGGCTTTAATAAATGTTGATCCTCGTCGTCCTGTTTCTTTTTCTTCTCGTGAGGATCTACCCATTCTACAGGGTCCTGTGAAGTTTGAGCACCAGCAGCCGTAGCACTACCTCCGGCCGAACTGGGAGGATTCAGATTTAATCCCGCTGAAATAGGTTCAACATGTTGCAATTGGACTCCCGATCCTTGCGTAGGCACCATTATCATCCCTCCCGCTTTGAGGACTTTTAATTCGCTCAAAACTTTTTCCAGATTCATGGATTGAACGCTCTTATTCATCGTATCCATAATCTCTCCTAAGGATTTTGAAGTTTCGCGAAGCCCTTTTGGATTTATCCCTGTTAATAGTGAATCAAGATTAGTGTTTATACTCTCGTTTAATTCTCTTAAAGAATCCAACACCGTAGACCAATGCTTATTCATCTGGGATTCGATTGCACCAATCATTTTAATCGTTTCGTTCATAAAATTGACATGAGCTTCATATCTCTCTTCATCTTTTGCCCGTAACTCAGAAATCAACATAATTAGTTTTCGCAATGCGTCTTTCTCTTCACTCATTTTCTTAATATTAGTTATTTTCTAATGTTTTGTAAATATTATAAAATTCGAGAAATATATATCTTTGCCTTAAAGTTCCATATCGTAAGATTGGAGATAATCAGCATTATGACGAATTACAATAAAGCTCTTTTCCAAAAGGCAACTTACAGGAATCATAAATTTAACAATCAATCTGAATCGTATTGAGAATTTAATAAAACTATTTGATTACAATTGCTCAGCGTCGATTTTCACAGCGGGTTTTAATAATTCGGCAGTTTCATCAACATCACACTCATCAACATAGTACACTGTTCCTATAATCTTGCAATACCGACCAATTATCACTTTTTTTCCTCTTACATCCTTTTCTACGAGCGTGCGGTTAATATCGACTAACTCGCTTGCTTTTATATTTCCTCTTATTTCGCGAGAATAACCTTTAGGTTTGATGTTAAATATTTTAGGCTTAGGATCTTTAAAAATTACTTGTTTTGCTAGAAGATCTCCTTCAACCGTCAATTTACCCGATGTTTTGATATAGTCGTCAGATTCTAAGTCATTAAATATTTCAGTGGTCCCTGATAGTTCTATCCCTTTTTTAGCTTCTACGAATTCGCCCTCAATTCTACCAGATGCTCTTAACACGCCATATATAGTTATATCCTCTTGAACTTTCGTACGTCCGCTCAAATGGGCGTCGTTTGCGCACCTTAAAAAGCTAAGAATAGTTAACGCTCCTGATGAGTTTAGAGATCCGTCTATAATAACTTTTCCTCGTATTTGCATAGTTCCCGATGAGTGAAAGTTTTGACCACATTGAACTGAGCCCCCAATATTTACTGGTCCTGAAGTATGATATCCTCCACCACAATGAAGGGAATTGCTTATTTTTGTCGATCCTGCGTTATGAAACTTCCCTATGCATTGAACCGAACCGATAACGACGAAAGGTCCTGAACTGTTAATATCTCCGTCACTTAGAATCGTTCCTTCAAGCTCTACCCTTCCTGATGATTTAAAATTTCCATGAGTAGTAATGTTACCTTTTCCTTTTAGAGAACCAGAGCTTTTAAAAGCGTTACATTCTATATCGCCTTCAAGTTTGCCCCTACCAGATATTTTTATGTCTCTCTCTGTGTGTATACTCTCTAATACACTAAAGGAGGCAAATTTCATTGGCTCTAGTCCTTCATTATCTGACATGTAAGACATAAAGTCAATAAAGGTTTTTAATATTTCTTTCTGAAATTGTCTATAATTAATTTTATGCCCCCTAATTTTAAAAATTAAGTTCGAAAGAAATTTAATTCCGTGTGATTAAATATAATTAATTCAATGATTTAATCTATTAAATAATGAGTTCTTATTGGCCAGCTAATCCTAGGATATATCAAATTAATACATTTGTGTGGTTACATGAATTAAGCAAAGTCGCAAATTTTGCCATAGATTTACGGAATATTCCTGAAGAAACAATAGGAGATATATGTAATGATTTCGACGCCGTGTGGTTAATGGGTGTTTGGGAAAGGAGTCCTAACAGTCAACGGGTTTCTAGAACCCATCCCGGTTTAATTACCGAATATCACAAGGCATTAAATGATTACACGGAAGAAGATGTAATAGGTTCTCCATACGCGGTATACAATTACTTTTTTTCCCCATTAATAGGTGGAATCGAAGGAATCAGAGATTTTCGCAACAAACTTACTCGAAAGAATGTAAAGCTAATACTAGATTTCGTCCCAAATCATGTAGCTGTTGATCATATATGGACTGTAGATAATCCCGATATTTTCTTAAAGGGAGATCGTAGCGACTTGTTAACTTACCCCGAAGCCTACTTTGAAGCTAAAGGCAACATATTAGCTCACGGAAAAGATCCTAATTTTCCAGCCTGGACGGATACAGTACAAATCAACGCTTTTTCTCCTGCTGCTCGCGAAAAGTTAGTTAATACTCTACTTAATATAGCAAAACTAAGCGATGGAGTCCGGTGCGACATGGCAATGCTTATGACAAATGAAGTATTTAGGAGAACTTGGGGGTCAAGAGGAGGGGATTCATTAAAAAAGGAATTTTGGGTCGAAATAATTTCAAAAGTTAAAAAAAAGCATCCAAATTTTCTCTTTATGGCAGAAGTCTACTGGGACATGGAATGGACGCTCCAACAACAAGGCTTTGACTTTTGTTACGATAAGAGGTTATATGATAGGTTAAAAAGCGCACCTCCTAATGATATTAACGCTCATTTAAAAGCAGATATGAATTACCAGCGAAAACTACTAAGGTTTATCGAAAACCACGACGAAGAACGAGCTGCTAATGTGTTTCCAAAGCAAAAATTGTTCTGTGCTAGTTTAATTGAATTGAGTTTGCTAGGGGGGTGTTTAATTCACGAAGGACAACTCAAAGGATATAAAATAAGGATACCCATCCAACTTCAAAGAAGAGCGTTTGAACGGATTAATCCTGAAATATGTAATTACTTTAAAAAATTATTCGGCATCATTAGAAAGAACATGTTTGAACAATTCTCGTGGGAATTATGCGAGGTAACTATTTTGGACGATGCTAAAACGATACACCCTTCTTTTATAGCCTATCGATGGTTTACAGATACAATATCCTATTTATTCGTTATAAATTACGATTCCAATACTAATAGCGGACACGTAAGAATAAACGAAGAGTTTGATCGCAAAGAAACATGGGAATTTCGCGATTTATTAACTGACATAAGCTATAACCATAAAGCAGAGCACCTTAAGGAATACGGATTATTCGTGGAGTTAAAACCTTGGAATTCTCATGTTTTATTGCTAAAAAGAACATAATATAATTTCAACTATCAATTTTAAGAAAGAAGATCCCCAGATTTTAGTCCTTCGATTACCCGTTCCATGTAAATTGTAATCTTAGTGAACTGTTACCGTTTTTGCCAAGTTCAAGGGCTGATCGGGATCTAATTCATGTTTTAGAGCGGAATAATAAGCTAATAACTGAAGAGCAGGAATATAAGTTATGGGGCTAAACAATGTGTGGTATTTGTCAGACGGTTGGGGAATTCTAATGACAACATCACTTAACTCTGAAATAGTTTGGTCGCCTTCGCTTACAAGAGAGATGATTTTGCCTCCTCTAGATTTGAACTCCATTACATTCCCGACTAATCTGTCGTATGTATCATCTGGTGGCGCAATAAATATAATAGGAAAACCTTTTCTAACCAAAGAAATCGGACCATGCTTGGCATGGGCTGCAGAATATCCTTCGATAAATCGGCAAGCCACCTCTTTAAGTTTCAATCCCCCCTCTTTAGCAGTTGCAATCGAAATACCCCGAGCTAAAAAGAAGAAGTTATGGCTTTTATCGAGGCTTTTCACTATCTTTTTTATTTGTTCAATGTTTTCCTCTAAAAGCTTATCTATGATATCTGGGCTTTCTCTTAGAGCTGCTTCATACTTAGCTATTTCTTCTGTGTTTTCATCTTTCCGTTGTTTTGCAATCTCTAATGCTATTAATGCCATAGATAATACCTGTGTGCAATAAGTTTTCGTTGCTGCCACTCCTATTTCTGGTCCTGCTTGCGTTACGATAACGTGATCGCTATGTCGAGTCAAACTGGAGCCGACGACATTTGTTATTGAAAGAATTTTAGCGTTTCGTTTTTCTCTTGCCCATCGTATTGCTTCTAGTAGGTCGATCGTCTCTCCTGACTGAGAAATGGCGATAATAGCCGCATTTTCTTTTAGAGAATGAGTTAATTCGGTTTGGAATTCAGAGCACTCAATTGCGTGAATAGATTTCCCTAAAAATCGGGTTAAGATAAATTTACCCGCAAGAGAAGCATAAAAGGAGGTTCCTGCAGCAGTAATATATATATCATCGTGATTTAAAAGCGCTTGAGCAAATTTTAACAGATCAGGTTTTGGAATTTTCATAGTCTGCCTTAATGCTCGTGGTTCCTCATATATTTCCTTCTCCATAAAGTGTGAAAACCCTCCTTTCTCAGCTGCGTCGATACTCCAATCTATTTGCTTAATTTCTTTTTGCTTAAATTGATCTGTTTTCAAATCCAAAAATTCAACGCTCCCTGGATATAAAATGGCCATCTCGTTATCATCTAAAACATAGCAGCTCCTAGTGTAGGGAAGAAACGCAGGGATATCTGAAGCGCAATATGTGGTTTGACCTTCTGTAATGCCTATTACCAAAGGGGATTCTCTTCTTAAAACTATAATAAAATCAGGATTATCTGCGTGGCATACCACTACAGCATACGCTCCAATGCATCTTCTTAATGCGGATTTTGCTGCGGATTTAAAATCCAATCCTTCAATCATGTAATCTTCAATTAAGTGAGGAATAACTTCTGTATCTGTATCTGATGTAAATTTATGACCTTTCGAGAGTAATTCATTTTTTAATTCGATAAAATTTTCCAATATTCCGTTGTGAATTACCGCTATTTTACCAGAACAGTCTAAATGTGGATGACTATTTACTTTAGTTGGAGCTCCATGTGTAGCCCACCTAGTGTGGGCCATTGCGAGTTTTGAACCGTCAGGAAATTCGTCGAGCTTGAGTTTCTTATGAATTTCGTTAATTTTACCTGCGTCTTTCTTGATAAATAATTGATTGTTTGACTGAGTGACTATTCCGCAACTATCATAACCACGATATTCTAAACGCTTTATCCCTTCTAAAGCAATTTTTCCAATGGATAACTCTCTGCAGGTGATTACACCAAAAATTCCACACATCAAAAGATGAAATAAATGAAAAAATATAAGATTATCTGGGTAACTGCTTTTTAAGTAAACACAAAGCTTATTTATTTTATTATTGATTTTGTTACATGAGAGAAAAATAGTGAAAAGTTATGATTTTACAGGGTTTGTTCAATATCTTAGACCTTTATATAACCGATATTGACCTATTTTATGATTCTATCGACAGTTATTTCCAAAAAGAATTAATGGTGTTTTTTGGAAAGAAATTTTCTGAGAAATACGAATTGTTTCAAGACAATGCAGAGCAATTTTACTCAAATCCTACGGAGAATCTTGAATATCTCTGGAATAAATTTGCGATCTTAAAGGATGTGGCGTTACTTAACGAGAAAGACTTTAAATCAGAATTAAAGATGTTTTTCGAAAAGTCCCCGACCACATTAAGGGATATAAGGCATAAAATGCGGGAATTAAGACGTTCTAACCACGAAGAATGGAAAAAAGTAAGAAAAAATCTAAGAGAACAGTATCGAAACCATCGAAAATACCATATACAAAAAAGACACTTTAGTCCTGAAGATATAAAGAAAGTGCGATGTGACATCGCAGGTAAAATAGAAAAAGCTTTTTTGACATTTCTTAAAGATGAATTGATAGAAATGGGCTTTACTTGCGAGGAAATTGAAAATAGATTCTTGGATCCTTTCTTAGAAATTGATGAAAACGAAACAGAAATCTATAAAAACGAACAGCTTTATCGCACAAAAATCGCCCCAATAATCTATGAAATATTTTTGGAAAAGATCGCGGATTACTTAGCAGACAATAATGTTGCACCCGTCTTACTAAACCTGAAGTCTAAAGGTTACCTTCCTATTGAGTTCGTGATGGAACTCCGAGATTTAAAGAAAAAGCTCGAAGAATCTGGAAAAATCGAAAATTTCAAGAAATATATAAGAATTAAAGATACGATAATAAACAAGCTTCAGCAAAACAAAACAAAAATAGAAAACTTGGAAGATTTGGAGGGTCCAAAAGACAAGCTTCAGCTACTTTACATCCTATTTCGGATCATTGATATTTTTCATATGACAGATACCTTCGATTTATCTCATTTAAAAGAGTATTTGAGGGACAACATCGACGAGTATATGATAGATATACCGTTAATCACTCTTAAAAATCCAGAACCTTACTTTTGTGGGTTATATTTAGCAAATGAGTTAGAAATTGAGATTGATAAAAAGAAAGTAAAAAATTTTCTTTCTAATTTATACGAAGATATAATTGACGAGTTTGAATCCCCTATAATTGAAGCAACTGATGGAATATATTATTTTATGAAAGCAACTCAACTCGCTCATTTCTATCTAAGCGACGATCAATTAAGAGAATTAATTAAAGTCCATCCAAGCTTCTTCCAACCAAATTATTTGAAGGATCTGGAAACATCCCAGCTAGTTGTTATTATGAAGGTGTTGAACTTGATCGGGCTGCTTTCTAAATTCAGTACGGATTACTTGAACGCGATTATTGAAGAAATTAAGTTAAGAATAACTAAAGATGGCATAAAGCAATTTAGAGAAGGATTTGAATCATCGGAAGCAAGCTACTACGTGCTTTTTTACAGCTATATGACCGAAAACCTCTCTGATCTACAAGATTACCAAATCGTAAGTTTTGTTGTTGACAGAATATATCGAAATATTGAATTGCTAGAACTCTCGCAAGACACTAACATTGATTTATTAAGCGAAACAGTTTACTCTGTTGAAAGCTTAAAACTGTTAAATTGCATTGAAACAAAACAGATGATAACCCATTTAGCTAATTATCTTTTTCCCAATGATGTGGTAGAAAAAATTTTAAATAGTGATAGGATTGCAAGACCTTCTGCTAAATTTAGGCACTTTAAAGTGAATCGCATTACTGGTGAAATAGTGTTACCTTCTTATAACTGAAATATTAAATTTTATTGTTTATCTCATTTTTCCTTAATCAAAAGGTTAAATTGATTTCTACAATATAACTAAGGTAAATAGTTCATTAAGAATCACCACTCTTATGAATCTTGAAAATTTTGAACTGATTTATAAAGAAAAGCGGGTATATATCAGAAATAAAGTAGAAGTTAAACAAAAGCTAGAAGAAATTTTAGGAGAAGATAACATTTCTTCGAACGACATCGATAAATTTGCGTACTCAAAGGATGCTAGTTTAATTGGTCACAACCTTATCCTCGATCGTAAAACTGTGGGATTTCCAGATTTTATTACGTTTCCCGAAACCATCGATCAGATTAAAAAGATTTTGCTATTAGCAAACGAGTACAAAATCCCCGTTATTCCGTTTGGAGAGGGTTCGGGAGTAGTAGGAGGTGCGATTCCCATCCGCGGTGGGATAATCATTGATATGAAGAAGTTTTCGAAGATAATCGAAATCAACGATAAAGATTTAACCGTAACAGTTGAAACAGGATTTAATGGAATGAACTTAGAACGCTATTTAAATGCAAAAGGATACACTTGTGGACACATACCGCAATCGCTATATATATCCTCCGTTGGCGGGTGGATAGCTCATCGGGCAGCGGGACAATTTTCTACTAAATACGGTAAGATTGAAGACATAGTGTTAGGCATGGAAATGGTTTTACCGCGGGGAGATATGGTTAATTTTAACTCTGTAGTAAGAAAAGCAACAGGCCCGCAATTAGATAAGCTCTTTATAGGAAACGAAGGAACATTAGGGATAGTGACAAAGGTCACGCTACGAATTTGGCCTTACCCTGAGAAACGAGCGCTAATTTCTTACGCGTTTCCCACCTTCGAGGATTCATTAGAAGCAGTTCGAAAGATTTTGCGGGAAAACATAAATCCCGCAGTAGTTAGAATATACGACAAAGAAGAGACCGTTAGACATTTTCCCGATGTTGAAAATGCAAAAGACAGGGTAATGGTGATATTCGTTTGCGAAGGAAACGAGAGATTGGTAAAGTTAGAGGAAGAAATAACCCGAGAAAAATGCGAGAAGAACTCTGGAATTGATTGCTGGAATCACCCAGTGGAGCATTGGTTCGAAACGAGATTCAATGTGACTGAAACGAGCACAAGTCCGCTTTATAAGCTCACTTTTGATACGATTGAAGTTGCCTCCTCATGGGAAAACGCCGCTAATATGTACAGGAGCGTTTCGGAAAAAGTTAAGCAAGTCGAGGGTATAATTATATTCACGGCTCATGTGTCTCACTTTTATCCTAATGGTGTAGGCATATATTTCACTTTCGCAGGTGTTCCTCCGGAGGATCAAACAAGTTTCGAATTTTATCAAAAAATTTGGAATGAAACGATGAAAGAGGTTCTAGCCTGTGGGGGATCAATTGCTCATCACCATGGAATTGGAATAAATCGCTCGCATTGGATGGATGAAGAATGGGGTAAAAGTATGGAAGTTATGAGAGAATTTAAAAGAATTCTCGACCCAAATAATATATTTAATCCAGGGAAAGTCTTTGAAAAAATATGGAAAGGAGGTAGTGTGTAAATGGAAGAGTTTTTAGAAAAATATAGGTGGTTTATTGAGATATTAAACACATTGGACAAAAAATTAAAGAGGAAAGTGTTTAATAATTTACGCTTGGTAAAGAAAGACTTCTACCCAAAAGGAGAGTATAAAGCAGACATTAAAAACCTCTTAAATTGCATGCTTTGTCCGAATATGTGTCGCTTCGATTGCGGTTCACTACTTGCAGCCAACAGCGAAGCGATGAGTCCAGCATATAAAGCAAGAATAGGTTATTTCCTAACAACGGGAACTATAGATCCTTCAAAACCTGAAAACAAAGAGTTTATTGATTTAATGTACATGTGTACGAACGAGGAGAACTGTCTTATCCATTGCCCGTTTGATTTCTCGGTAGTGTCACTTTTAGAAACGGTTCGTGACGATATCAATGCGAAAGGACTGATGCCTGACTATGCTAAACCGGTGTTGGAAAGTTTAAAGAAATACGATACCCCAGAGAACGAAAACATTTACATTACATATAAAGATAAGGGAATTGAAAACATTAACACTGATGGACACGATGAGGTTTACTATTACATCGGTTGCGAGATGATGAAATTTCCAGAAGTGGTTAAGGCAAATATAACAATCTTAAAAAAAGCCGGTGTAAAATTTTCAACAAACCTAGATTCGAAAATGTGTTGCGGTAGCCCCGCATTTAACATTAGAGATATGGATACCGCAATAAGCTTTGCAGAACGAAATAAACAATTAATCGAAAGTACAGGCGCTCCGTTAGTGGTATCAGATTGTCCTGGTTGCGTTGAAACTTTAACCAAGAAATACCAGAAAAACGATGTGAACATTCAACCTAAGATTATTCACATTGTTCAGTACATAAGTCAATTACTTGACGAAGGGAAAATAAACTTCAGTCGTTCCTTACCTAGCGATTTTTCAAAGATAACCATTCACGATCCGTGTTTATTATCAAGAAACCAAGGGGATACAAATTCACTGAGAAACATAATTAAGCATTTATCTGGAGTTGAGCTAGTAGAACCTATTTATAATAAAGAGTCTGTTCACTGTTGTGGTTGGTCAGGCACATTACACTGGGCTGCTAGATACATCTCAACCAAGGAAGCTCAGAATAGAATCGACGAATTAAAAGAAACAGGAGCTAATAGAATAGCGACTTCCTGTCCCTTGTGTGAGATTGGATTGTCCTACGGAATACAAGAGGACGATCAAGAACAGTTGAAAGTGATAGATATATCAGAACTAATTGCTAAAGCGCTTTAGAATTCATGCTTTAGTTTAATACCTTTTATACTACTTTTTTCTTCATTTAAAAAACATAATTACAAATACTAAAAAAATCTGAATTATTAATATTAGCAAATAAAATAATCAGATAAATAGTAAGAATTATGAGCGATTTGATATGTGTATTTGATGTTGGCACGACTGGAGCTAGAACTGTTATCTTTGATATAACAGGTAAGGTAATAGCTAAAGATTACGAAGAGTATCCCGTCGAAAAGCAACCGGTTGGTATATCGGAGCAAGATCCTAAAATATGGTGGAATGCGGTTAAAAATACCTGTACCCATGTAACTGCTAAAATAGATGTTAATGACGTCTTAGCTGTTTGTGGATCTTTTGCTAGAGGATCGATAACTCTTCTAGATCAAGAGGGGAACATTTTACATCGCGCTTTAACTTGGATGGACGAGAGAGAAGAATCGAGTGGCAAGGATTGGGTGGAGGAAGGAGGTGCGTTTAGAAGAGCTATGCCTAGAATACTCTGGATAAAAAAAAATAAGTCTGTTGTCTTTGATAAAGCGTCAAAAATCGCTTTCGTAGATACGTATATCATACATAAGCTCTGTAAAAATTTTGTGACAGATCCTACTAATGGTTATTGGGGGGTTATGGATTTAGATAGTCTAAAATGGGATGCAAAATTAGCAGAAGGTTATGAGGTTCCTTTAGATCTGTGGCCTAATTTAAGTTTTCCTGGAGAAATAATTGGAGAACTCACAAGCGATGCAGCAAAAGAGTTAAATTTGCGAAATAACATCCCTGTCATTATGGGAAGTGGTGATCAACAATCAGCGACTTTAGGTTTAGGGGTTATTAACACAGGTCAAGCCAAAATCACTATGGGTACAGGAACCTTTGTCGATTATGTTGTTGATAAGCCCATCATGCCTGCTGGGGATATTCCGATATTTTCTATACCTTCCCCGATTAGAGGAAAATGGAACCTCGAAGCCGCGATGCCAGGTACTGGAACCTTCATGAAATGGTTCAAAGATAACTTCTCTCAACTACAGGTCAAAGAATCTATTGATAAAAACTTAAATATTTACGATATGCTCGGAAATGAAGCGTCGAGTATAAAACCAGGAAGCGAGGGTTTACTTATGCTACCTTTATACATGTTTAGAAAAGGCACTATTCACGGACTTGGATGGAATCACACAAGAGCGCACATGATCCGAGCAATTATGGAATCTGCAGCTCTAAGTGCCCAAATGTACCTACAAATGTTAGAAGCCATGGGAGGGGCTAAAGTCTCAGAGGTTAAAGCGGATGGAGGTGCTATGAACAGTGATTTATGGGCACAAATTCTAGCGGATGTTTCTGCGAAAAAAATCCTGATTCCAGAAGTAAAAGATGGAGCGGCAATGGGCGCTGCTATCATAGGATTTTATAGTTGCCAACAGTATCAATCAATAGAAAAAGCCGTTGAAAACATGGTTAGATTCTCAGATACTAAGGAACCAATTAAAGAAAATACTAAGATATACAAGAAGCTAAATCGCATTTTTATGCCTGCATTACTCGAAGTGTACAATAAAAAGCGAGTAACGAAAGACCTATAATTATATTTTTAAAACTAAATTTTTTTTTGAAATTTTCTTACTATTTGATTTTTAAATTATTTAAGACAAATGAACAATAATTCAATAAGGCTGCAAATAACTGAATGGACAAGGAAAAATGTTCAAATTAACATCCTTCAGTTAAAAACCGTAAGTTTTAAAAGAGGGGTATATTCTAAACCAAAAGGTATTTCAAACATCTACAATTTTATTGAGTATTACTAAAAGTAACATAAAATACTAGAATAAAGTTAGATGCCGTTCTTTAAAAATAAAGAGGGTTACAATCTATTCTACGAGGATATTAATTGTAATATTGAGAATGGCATCACTATCGTTTTGATCCACGGATTCGCTTCCTCAGCTTCTTTTTTTAAAGAACAAATAAAAGTATTAAAAAAAAACTATCGAATCGTTGCGTTTGACGCGTTAGGTCACGGAAGGAGTGATCATCCAAAACAACTGAACCTCTCTCAAAATATTCGTTACGAGATAATACGAGATTTAGAAAACCTACTCGACTTTTTAGGAATTGAAGGCAAGTTTGGAATCATCGGTCATTCACTTGTAGGAGGAATGATAGCCCAACTCTTCTGTATGAAATATCCAGAGAAAATTGAATTTTTAATACTGTTAAACTCTGGTTACATTCTTATCGATAATGTTATAAGAAACATCTTTTACAACTTATTGCCTTACTTCGTTAGAATGAACTTCCTTGAGGTTGTAAAAAACGGTATCGAAGATGTTCTTGATAAAACCATTCCCTACATCGTTGCGTCGCTCTCCAACTCATTATACAATGTAAAACTGACAAGAGACGAGTTGTACATGAAAATCGAAGAGCAAATTTTTTCCATGGTCAACGAGATCACTCAATACGACCCTTCTGAAATAAGGTGTCCTACGTTAATAATAGGAGGGCGATTAGATAACTTCGCTCCAGAAATCATGTCGGAAGAATTAAGTAAAAAGATACCAAACTCTAAGTTAGAAATAATCGATATGGCGGGACACTTCGCCCCAGCTCAGAGACAAGATGTGGTAAATGAGCTGATCTGTAAGTTTATTAGAAGTATATAGAATTAGTGTAGCAGTATTGGTATTTCCTAGTCTATTCTTTTAGTATTATTTAAAAGTATCAACCTAAGTGAATATTATCTCTAAACCAATTAATAAGGCATAATTAATAAGACTTAAATGGCAGAATTATCAATAACTCAAATATTATTATGAGTGAGAAACAAAATGATTCTAATACTCAAATTTCTTTCTTTAAACAAGAAGTAAAAGAATTTGTCGAGGAAAGAAATTGGAAATCGTATCACACTCCCAAGAATTTAATTCAAGCTCTCCAGATAGAAGTTGCTGAGTTATCAGAACTGTTCCTTTTTAAAAATTATAGTCTTGAGGAGATTTTTAAGCAAAACAACTTACTGAATAACATTTCTGAAGAGATTGCGGATGTATTTATCTACTTAGTAAGCCTTGTAAATGTTTTACAATTAGACATTACAGAAATTTTTTTAAACAAAATGGAGAAAAACAAGGAAAAATACAAAACAACAGAATTCAACTCAGGAATATATTATAAGAAATGAATAATTTTAGAAACCATGGTTGAGATTAAAAAAGAGCTGTTAGCCCCTTGTGGCTTGTATTGTGGAGTTTGTTCAATTATGATCGCAGATAGAGACAATAACGACAAATTCAAAAACGCTCTAGTGAATTTATACAAACCTATGACTAAAATAATTGAAGATATAAAATGTAAAGGGTGTATGGCCGATAATCCCGAAGATATATTCATGTATTGCAAACAGTGTAGTATTAGAGAATGTGTTAAAGAAAAAGAAATTGAAGGATGTCATCAATGCGACGATTTCCCATGCTGGAGAATCAAGCAGTTTCCAATTCCTGTTGGGAAAAAGGTAATCATGAGGGTTATTCCTTATTGGAAACAGCACGGGACGGAAAGGTATGTCAGCGACGAAATAAAAAGATACCACTGTCCTGAATGTGGGAATGCTTTATTTCGCGGTGCAAAACGATGCAACAAGTGTAAAGTTGCTGTAGATGTTGATTAGAAGCTAAAATCTCTAAGATTTCGTTTCATAATCTTTAATTTTAAGAAAAAAAAGTTAATAAAAAAAAATAATAAAAATGGATTAATTTATTTATTCAAACTAGTATCCACTGACAATCGAGCTAGTTCTTCAGACCGTTTAATTTTTCTGATAATGATTATCGATGAAACTAACGCCACAGTAAAAATTATCATAATTATGAAAATCACGTAAAAGATTATGACGTTATTTCCTGTACTAATAACTTCAAAGATAACTTTATTTTCTGCGTTCTTTACATCGAAAGTAGTTTGAGTTCCTTTAGTACCATATGTCACATCAATTGAGTAAAGAGTTTCACCTAATCTGTCTAAGGTAAGGACATTTCCATCAACCGTAGAATTTTGACATCCGAGTTCGTCCACAACTGTAGTTAAATACGACTCGAATGGACTAGCTATGCTAAATCCATTTAAAACGAGTTTCCACAAGAACCCGTCCGCAGTATAGTTTGTAAAACCGTCCCTAATTGTTTCAGGTATGTTAGTATCGTTTTTAATCATTCCTATCAAATGCTGGTAATTATCAAGTAGTTTCTTGTAATCTGTTGGATCTTGCATTACGAAAACTTGGGTACTAGTATCACTAGGTTCCTCTTTAAACTCTCCAGTTGTGAAGTTCCAAAAGACTCGTATCCCATACCAAGCTCGAAAAGTGTCAGTGTAATTTTCATTTATCTCGGTTTCGTTGTATCCCAGATCTTCAATACTAAAGAACAGGAACCGGTCCTCTTGAGGAAGTACATTTCTCAAGACATCGTACATAGTCCAAGAAATATCAACCCAACCTCGCGTCGTGTATTTAGCATGAGAATTTACAGTTTCGGATTCCCCTTCGAACCATGTGCTAGGTAGGGTAGAAACTATCTCCCACTTATTAATATTGTCCCCTATGTTGTAATCTTCGTCCCAGGAAAATCCTATAGCATCTATGTCATAAGAGTAATTTGCTAGAGAGAAGTTGGTTCCAAAGTACAGCGTGTTTATATATTTTGCCCCAGATTCAAAAGACAACCAACTATAATTGGTGTTATCTATAATTATTTTTGTCGTATTCCCTACCAATCCTTGATAGGTTTGGTTCCTGCATTCAAAATGAACTGTGACATGATGCCATTCATTGTCATTTATCGACTTTAAATTTGGTGCTTCGGTGTATGTATCGTTATTAAAATATAACCATTTCGATTCATTTGCCACGTACATCAGTGAATATTTCGTTGCGAAATCCTGCTTTAAAGAAATGGTAAATCGGTCCGCCGCATTTCCGCTACTATTGTATTTAATGTAGAATTCAATGGTTCCATAAGTCTGATTTAGAAAATAAACGCTCGCACCGACGTTATACTCATCGACATCAGTGAAATTTAAAACTTTGGCGTGTCCGTCCACCTCTTCTTCAATTCTAGCAGTGTTATTTCCTAACTCATTCACTAGAAATCCCGTTGGTGTTGCACCTACTTTATCGTTTTTAAAATTATAGGTTGCCTCGTATAATTTCCACGTTTTCTGAATAGTTGTTATCCACTCATTCTTATCGTATTGGGTTACTTTAAAATACTCTGTATCTTTTGCTAACGCAACTTGGTAACTTACCCCTGCAGCAACTACCGTTGAAGTCACGTTCATCAATAACATCCCAAGTAAAATCATGCAACTTAGCGAAACCATAGCACGTTTTCTCATTTTTATCATATATCTTTCACCTTCTTACTTATTATCATGATTCTATAACTGCCTCCTTTTGAATAGATACGCTGCGAGAATTAAACCAATAGCTATGTATAAGAGTAGTATTAAAAGTCCCATTGGAATAGTGGGAGTTATCCATGTCCTAATGGTAAAATTCATGACAGTAAAATCCGAATAATTAGGATCTGGAAACTCAATTTGCAGTAGCGCAGATATAAGCGAACTTAGATATGGTAGTGAGTATAAAGGTTCCAAATCAGGTACAAGTAGTAATAAAAAGGTTTGAGATAGATTGAAGCCAATGAATAGAATTATAAAGGTGACTACAATCGTAACATTGACGCTTTTCAAGAAAGAACTGAAAAACACGACAAAACTACTCATAGCTATCACATATAGAACGGCGAATCCAAATGAAATAATATAGCGAATTAACAAAGTTCCAGTAAACTCATCGTAGTACAGGATACTGAACCAACCTACTAGGAAATAGTAAATTCCCACTACGCTTACTTCAAGCAACAAGCTCCCAATGTATTTCCCTAAAATTAACTTATATTTGTTAATTTTTGGAAATATGATGTATCCTGTTTTATCACTGAACTCTGAACAGATCATCCCCGAAAAAAAGAGTATTGATGCAAATAGAATTATATATGTCGTCAAGAAAGTTAATCCACTACTTAAAAAACTAGATTGAGTGGTAGACAAAAGGCTATCTGGAAACAGCACGATAAACAAATAACTCTGAATAAAAACAAGCGCTATTGAAAAAATTAAAAAAACCAAGAATTTTTTCCACTGTTTTTTTATTTCAAAAACGACCGTATGCACGATCGGTTTAAATTCCACATATGTATTTTCCATTATATTTTCCATTTTTGTTCCTCTTGTTTGTTTAATCGATTAATGTATTTTCACCAGCTATTAATTCTGCGTAAATTTGCTCCAACTGCGAGGATTTCTTCGGCTTAGAATACGAGATTATCGAGAAATCAGATGCAAACTCTTTAACTAAAATTTTAAGAATTTCCGCTCTCGTTTGTTTATCTCCTTTGTAGTATATCTTAAAACTTCGCCCTTGGGGATCGTAGGTAATAGGAATTTTTGAAATCCTTACTCCTATTTCGTGGTCCAAGTAAGAATCTAATCGATTGGTTAACTTGGTTATAATAGGTTTGAGATTCTGTGGCGCAATAGGATCTAACACCTTACAAATTAATCCGCTAGTTCTAAGACTTGTTTCTAAGTTATCAATTGAATCGAATGCTACAATTTCTCCGAAATTAATGAGCGCAATTTTGTTGCACACTTCAGAAATTTCTGCTAACATATGGGAAGCTACGAATATCGTTTTTCCTTGTCGTTGAAGTTCTTTAATAGTTTTTCGGACGTCAATTCGCGCTAACGGATCCAAACCGGTTTGAGGTTCGTCCAAAACTATAATCTCTGGGTTGTGAATTAACGCCTGTATTATTCCTAGCTTTTGATTCATTCCTTTAGAAAATGTCTTTACTTTCTCGTGTTTCCAATCCGTCAGTTTAAATGTTTTTAGTAATTCGTTGATTCTGCCATTTATTTTATCCCTTGGATAATTTTGAAGCAATGCACTATATCTTAGAATTTGATACGCCGTCATACTTCTATAGAAAGAAGGAACATCAATTAAAAAGCCAAGTTTAATTAAGTTTCGAGACCTCTTGTTAATGTCTTGTAATTCACCCCTCTTATTTCTGACAAGAATTCTTCCTTTCGTTGGTCTTAAGATTTTGGCGATCATAAGAATAGTCGTTGTTTTTCCCGCTCCGTTTGGTCCCACAAGTCCAATTACTTCTCCCTCTTGAACTTCAAGGCTAACATTGTCGACTGCTAGATTGGGTCCATAATATTTTGTGACGTTTTCTAATTTTATTACAGGATTAGAGTCTGAGGCTGTGTTTATTAAATTAGAAGCAAAAGATGTTGTATATATAGACTTATTCCTTTTTACTCCAATTAAATCGTGTTGCCTTGCTTTTGCTCTACCTCTTTTTTCCGTTCTTTTCTTTAGAAGGTAGTAAATTATGATGATGGCAAAGATAACTGCGACGACAACAAGGGCGATTATAACGATCTCCTGTACCGGAAATCTGACGCCTATTCCTCCATCGGGTGGTCCAATCATTACAAATCAACTCCTTTACGAGAACTCATGTATTTAGTGTCCGTTCTAGTGTTCTCGATGTTTGTGTTAATTGTTGGTTTGATTTTTTTATTTGATTGTTTCATTTCGTATGTTCTTTTTTTTTGTAGATTATTTTTTTTCTCTGAATTTTTGAAACTAAAATCTGAAAAAATCTTTAACTAGATTTTATTTTCTTTTTTTCTATATATAAGAGCATATTATCAATTACTAGTATATCAGTTTCTGATACATGCGCATAAAACTTTGTGGCTTATAAAATTTAATAAGACCAATTATTACTGAATTTGTATTTAATTTCAATCTCATGCTTAATTTATAGATGAGTGAAATTTAAGTACAAACAATTAAATCCTACATTTAAATGGTTTTAGACCAAAGGTGAGATAAAAAATTAAGAATAATAAATGTAGTCGGTTAGTACAGTGGATTTTGCATTAATTTAAGATCACTCTAACTGAATTGTAAGAAAAAAAATTCCTTTAGCAAAAGAAAAAAAAATTTCCTAGGAAAAGAATTTAACAACTAAATCTTCTGCTGCGCTGAACGGTGTTATTTCTCCTTGAAAATTTGTTAATTCTTGCTTAAATTTTTTTTCAAATTCCAAGGTGAATTTATTTTGAGCCCATTCCGAAGCTTGAGTAGTGTATTCGACTAGAAGCGTACATATAAATTCCTCACGACTTATTACCCTTAGTTCCTTTCCCTCAAGTTTTATTGCTTTAATGTTACCAGTAGTTTCTGTACTTTCTTCGATCAGGGTTGATACAGCCGAAAAAGCACCTGCTAATAATATAGATTCGTGTTCTTTGATTTCTTTCCTAAAAGATTTTGAAAAAAGACTTGTCCCTCCGTGTGAATACACAACAAGAAAGTCAATTCGCTGTCGCTGTAACAACCAAGGATTATTGCTTACTCTAAGAAATGCTAAGCCAATAATTAAAATGCCAATATTTTGAGGAATACTCATAATTAGTTGCATCAAAAGAAATATTGATTCATTTACTACAATATCTGCAGGACGTAAAACAAATGGTAAAGAAGGCCAAAGAACGCCAATTATAGAGCCAATCAATAACCATGTGATTAAATTCTTTTGCTTTGGATCCCAAGCTGACTTTCTTGTTTTTATAAGAACGCTTAACAAAAGTGCTGTTGCAGTAAGGAAAAAAACTAACTCTAAAATCATTATAGGACTAAATTGTATAATACTTACGATATATCCTTGCGATAACGTCATCACTTGAAGATCAGAATTTGAAATCAAACCTCCGATAACGACAAATGCTATGATTGTTATTAGAGTTTGTCGGCGCGAGAATTGTGTGTTTCTATAGAACACTTCAAATATCACTATAAGTAAATAGAACAATAGTATATACGAAATTTCAGACACAATAAAATAAAGTTCAGCAACTTCTTGCACCACAACGAAATATTGATTCATTTCGAGTATGTTATTTGTAAGATAAAACACGAATAAAGCCCCTAAATACAAAAGCATGTTTTGCTGAGTTTTAGAATATCTTACAAAAAAGAATATGGTGAGTGCAATTGTTGGGAAAATCAATACGAGAGGGATAATCCCCAGGATAAGTAATGTTCCTGTTTGAAATATCATTTTTTATTTCTCCTTGTTATTTTATTTTCTGTTCCAAGAATAATCTTAAACAGTAAATAACTAAAAGCGTTTTTAAATGGTTTTGGACCAAAGGTAGGATAAACTTTTATTACGCAATTGAATTCTTTTTGGTTAACATTTAAATTATAAATTACATTAGGAAACAGAAAAGTTTTGCACATTAAAAAGCCTTTAGAGTCTGAATGCGTTGTCACAAAAGCGGTACCGGACTGCAAACATTATAATTCAAAATATCTTAGAAGGTATACTATACTCAGAGAGAAAAAAAACCAGTAAAAGAACGGGTATTTTAAAATCTCATCTTATCGAATATTGCGGTTTAAAAGCATCCACAGCAGAGAAATATCTATCAAAATTGGAAAACGCGGGATATGTAGAATCTTATTTGGAATCTTGGGGCGATAGAACTATTAATATTTATCGTATTACTCCAAAAGGAAGAGAAAGATATCAATGGTTCGTTAAAATCAATACAGAAATGGAAGAAATGGAATAAAGTGCAAATAAAATATAAATTGATTAAAAGATGGGAAAAAAAGAATCATCAAATGAATTTAATTCAGTAGACGATTTCCAAAACAATGATGGGGAAAATATTTTACTTCACGAAAAATTGGAAAAAACTGGCTTAAATTACATCAATAAACAGGAAAATTACCTAATTATGAGTCTAATTTTTCCTGTCGTCCTCTCAATCTTACAGTTGCTTAATATAATTTTCCTCCTTATAATAGAAGCTGATCGGGATTCGGAGCTTCCACTGAACATATTTATTTTAACTATAATACTAAGCCCCGTTTTATTCTTTTTCATGATTTCAGCACTGGGTTTAACGATCTTCATGTACTTAATTGCTTGGAAGAGAAAAGTAACTCAATATAAAAATCAAATTGAAATTCTAACCAATAAAAAGGAAATTAACCAAGAAAATGGTTTTCCGAGAAATACGGTAACTTTAACTAATATTTTCTATGATATTGTTAAAACGATGAAGTCGCTTAGAATTATTTTCTTAATATTAGCTGGGATTTGTACATATCATTTCTATTGGATTTTCTCCTTTTTCTTCATCAGAAGGTTGCCAAGAGAGCCTTTCCAACTTCCTTATGATTTCCCAATAATGTTATTTTCAATTTTTATAGGTATTTCTCAATTAGTGTTATTTGTATATTTTGTCTACGAATTGCGTCATTTTATTCGATGGAATAAAAAGTTGAAAAAGTTAGGAAAATTTGAAAAAAGAATGTATTCGGAATTATTCGAATCAAATAATAATACCTCTTCCTAACAACAACTTGTAGATTCTAAAAATTAAATTGGAAAATTCTTATTATCTCTTCCTTATTTTTCTTTTAATTTGGTTTTTTTGGAATTCTTTTTTGTAGGTATGTGGATTCTTTAAACAGAGTTTCTCGTGAACCGCCTTCGACTCAAAAGAAAAAAATGTTAATTTACAATACTTGCACGGATAGCTATCCCTGTTTTTTAAATCATGATAATAATTGAACGCCACGTGTGAATAATAGAAACCTAAATATTTAAATGTCTTTCTCTTTATGTTAACACCATTAATCCTAGCAAAATATTAACGACTTTGGGGAAGAACTCTTATTTTCTAGTTAATATTTAAATTAAAATTTACTTGAATATTACCTATAATTATGAATTCAGTGAGTTTTGAAGAATTAGTTAAAGCACAAATGGGGAAAACTCTTAACCAAACCGATTTTGCAAATTTGGGGGAATTATACAGAGGTAAGGTGCGAGATAACTACATTAAAGAAAAAATTCGCGTGATTATAGCCACTGATCGAATTTCTGCGTTCGATAGGGTGATAACGACCATCCCATTTAAAGGACAAATGCTTAATCAAGTTTCTACATTCTGGTTTGAGAAAACTTCTGATATCGTTAAGAATCACTTGATTACTTCCCCTGATCCGAATGTTTCTGTAGTTCATCAGTGCGAAACTATACCCGTAGAGATGATTGTTAGAGCCTACATAACGGGTTCGATGTGGAGGAATTATCAGAAACGGGAACCAACTTCAGGAATTTTGCTCCCAGCGGGATTGCAAAAAAACCAGAAATTCGACGAGTTAATAGTCACGCCCTCTACTAAAGCGGAATCTGGCCACGATCTTTATCTTCCAAAAGAGGAATTAATAGAGAAGAATATGGTCTCTAAAGATGTATACGAACAAATGGAAGAAGCGGCGTTAAAACTGTTTAAGTTCGGTCAAGAGTTTTGTGCTAAGCACAGGCTAATTCTTGTTGATACAAAATACGAGTTTGGATTAAAAGATAATGAGTTGATGGTTATTGACGAGATTCACACTCAAGATTCGTCTAGGTTTTGGATTTTAGATACATACGAAGAAAAATTTAATGCGGGGGAAGAACCAGAAATTTTGGATAAAGAAATCTTCAGGGGATGGTTAATGAAGACTTATCCAGATGTGTTTCCTAACATCAAGCTGGAAGACGAGATCCCTCCAATTAAAGACGACATCAAAATAGAACTAGCGAAAAGGTACAAAAAAAGTTTCGAAACTATCACAGGTTTGGAGTTTAAGGCAGAAGTAGCGGATGTTTCAGAAAGAATTAAGACGAATTTGAAAAACACACAATACCTATAGATAAACGAAAAATTTTAAATTTTCTTAAAAAGAATTTGTATTATTATGCTTGCGTTAATTCTTGTAACAATAGATTTTTCCCTTTTTGTAATAGGGTTTCTTTTGATTATAATAGATTTAATAAAACTCAAACCAAATCGCGAAGATCACTCCAACATAAAAAAGTTACCTCGATTAGGAAAATACGCTATTGCAGTAAGTCTTCTTGCGTTAGTGCTATTGATTTTTATAAGCTTCTTCTAAATTATTTTTTACAAATATGTTTTTTGGAGTTATCTTGAACATTTTCCAGTACAGAACACAAATCTTTCTGGATTATGGTCGTTGAATTTAAATCTGATTAATTAACTTGTTCTAATTTTCAAGAATCAGTAGAAAGATAGGATAAACAATAATGTAAAGGACTATTATTTTTAAGTTAATAACAACTATTTTTAATATTATTCTCTTTCATTAATTACATATAAATGGTGTTTTGGACTTTATGGAGTATATAGTCGAAGTCGTTTTAACTAACAAGGAAAAAGCTAAAGATCCCGTAGGTACTACCATTAAGCGAGACCTTTTAGCGAAAAAAGGATACGACATGGTATCAACGGTTAGATCTGGGCAATATCTTAAAATAACGTTGGGCGCAGAGTCTCCAGATCAAGCTAAGAATATTGTCGATAAAATGTGTAATGAATTACGGATTTTTAATCCAGTGACTCAAAATTTAATTATATTAAATGTAACTAGTTCTAATCAAGGATAATGAGCATTAAAGTAGCTGTTATTCAATTTCCAGGTGCTAACTGCGACTTGGATGCTATTCATGTATTAAATAATGTAGTCAATATTGAAGCTAGCTTAGTCTGGCACAATAATTTTAAAGAATCCTCGTTCAACGGCGTAATACTTCCGGGAGGATTTGCTTTTGGGGACTATCTTAGAGCGGGAATAATCGCAGCTCACAGCCCTGCGATCGACGAAGCTAGAAAAATGCTTCGCGACGGTCGCCCGATAATTGGGATTTGTAACGGTTTTCAAGTGCTTACAGAAGCCCAATTTCTTCCTGGGGCGCTATTGCAGAACGATTCATTGAAATTTATATGCAAATGGATAAATCTTAAGGTCATCAATAGGAGGTCTGCGTTTACAAAGCACCTGAAAGTTGGGCAAGTCCTTGACATACCAATTGCCCACGGGGAAGGTCGATATTTTATAGACGATCCTAAGGAATTGGAGGAAAACGACCAAATAGTTTTTAGATATTCCACTCGTGAAGGACATATTACTGAAGAAGCAAATCCTAACGGCTCCATGGACAATATTGCGGGAATTTGTAATCTTGAAGGAAATTGCTTGGGATTAATGCCTCATCCCGAGCGCGCTTCTGAACCAATTTTAAGCCCGTTTAACACTGCCCATGGAAAGCTATTCTTCGATTCTATGATTGACTACATCAAGAGGAGGGTATAAGTATGACGAAAGTGAAGATCAATGGAGAAGAAGTCGATGTTGAATTGACTAAATGGGAATTTGAAAAAGTTAAAGAAATCCTGGGAAGAGATCCTAACTTAACAGAAGCAGGGATGGTTTCAGTTATGTGGAGCGAGCATTGCTCATACAAATCTTCACGGCCCAAATTAACCTTGTTTGAAGATGCGGAAAAAAACTACGATTATGTTTTAGCAGGACCTGGTCAGGATGCAGGTGTTATTGATATTGGAGAAGGATATGCTCTTGCGTTTAGAATAGAATCACACAATCATCCTTCAGCCATAGAACCTTATCACGGAGCTGCTACAGGCATTGGAGGTATTATTAGAGATATTCTGTGTATGGGAGCAAGACCAATAGCACTTCTGGATCCTCTACGTTTTGGACCGCTTAAAAATAACCCTCATTCTCAGTGGTTATTTAAGTATGTAGTGAAGGGAATTGCAGATTATGGAAATTGCACTGGTATCCCTACTATTGGTGGAGAAGTAGAATTTGATAAAAGTTTCGAAAATAATTGCTTGGTAAATGTAGTGTGCATAGGGTTAGGAACCATTGAAGATTTTAAACACGCTCCCAGTAGGGCGTATAACCCAGGAGATTATGTAGTGTTAATGGGGGGCTCAACGGGAAGAGATGGGATACATGGTGTAACTTTTGCTTCACGCACATTGACTGAAATGTCTGAGGCGGATAGGCCCGCAGTACAAATCGGCGACCCATTCACTAAAAAAATGATTATAGAATCTACTTTAGAAGCCATTAAAACTGGATATGTCAGAGGATTAAAGGACTTAGGAGGAGGTGGTTTGTCTTGCGCTCTGAGCGAATTAGCGGGAGATGGGGGTACTGGAGCGAAAATTGACCTGAGAAATGTGTTTATTCGCGAACCCGGAATGGATTCGTACGAGATTATGCTTTCTGAATCGCAAGAACGGATGGCATTCATCGTGAAACCAGAAGGATTAAAAGCCGTTCTAGATGTGTTTGAAAAATTTGAAATGAGTTATGCTGTGATTGGGCGAACTGACGACTCTAAAATTCTCAAAGTATACGATGGAGATGAATTAGTGGTCGATGTTCCCGCTAAAGCACTTTCTGAATCACCCACCTTTAATAGAGTAGAATCTTGTCCTATTTATCTCGATGAGTTACTAGCTCAAAAGACTCCAGAACCATCCTTAAGCTTAGAAGAGATTGTGTATAGGTTAATCTCATCTGAAAACATATGCAGCAAAGAATGGGTTTATCGACAGTACGACCACGAAGTCGGCGTTCGTTCTGTGGTTAAATGTGGTGATGGTGACTCGGGAGTGTTAAGGATTATCGGAACTAGCAAGTTTATTGCCGCCAGTGTAGGTACAAATTCCAAACACTGTTATTTAGATCCGTATAATGGCGCCAAGAGCGGTTTGATCGAAGCGTGCGGAAATGTTATAGCTAACGGAGCGAAACCAATGGCTATGGTAAATTGCTGTAACTTTGGTAACCCTGAAAAACCTGAATCTTTTTGGTATTTTTCGCAATCTGTTAAAGGAATGGCGGATATTTGCGAAAGGTTAAGAATACCTGTAGTGGGGGGAAATGTTTCCTTTTACAACGAGGACGAAGTAACAAATACTGCGATTAAAGCAACTCCTGAAATTATGATCGTGGGAATTATTGACGGCAAAGAAAATATCTTGACTTTGCCCTTCAAAGAATCTGAAAACGATATACTAATCATAGGAGACACTTTACCCGAGTTAGGCGGTTCAGAATATCATTCTGTAGTTTACGATATAGAGGGAGGTGTGCCCCCCAAAATTAACGAAGCCATAGTAGAGTCTAACTGGAATTGTTTGTTCGAATTATACAATAAAAACTTAGTGTTATCGAACCACGATGTTAATAAGGGTGGCTTTTTAGTAACCATCGCTGAAATGTGTTTCAAAAATAACTTTGGTGCGGAAATAGATTTAACTCCCTTATGCCGGGAAGATTTAAGAGACGATGAGTTGCTATTTAGCGAAACTGCAGGAAGGTTTATTATAGAGACTAAACCTGAACTCTTAGAAAGTATTTTACAAATTGCTAAAAAACATAACACATTTGTAAGGAAGATAGGAGTAATCAAGTCCGAACCCATATTAAATATAAAAGGTCTAAAAGGATCTGAAATATCATTAGATATTTATAAGCTAAAGCAACTCCATAGTTCAACAATTCCTAATCTAATGGAAATTTAAGAAAAATTCAAGTGTTTGAAAATTGCAAAGCGATAAGATCAAAGAATATTGTGGTGTTTTTGGCGTATCTTGTTCTGATTTCACTTATAATGTTGCTAGCATATTATATTCGGGTTTAATGGCGTTGCAACACCGAGGGCATATTTTCACGGGAATTTCAGTATTCAGTGGCAAATCTAACATAACTACTTATAAAGATAGGGGGCTCGTTTCAAAAGTTCTTCCTCCTAAAACTATCAGAATGTTTAACGGAAATGTGGGCATAGGGCACACCTGTTACGGTTCCAGGGAAATCATCCATTTAGATGAAGCTCAACCGTACCAATTCTCGTCAAATCAGATGGAGTTTTCTCTTACAATGAACGGGGCGATAATCAATCACCAAGCAATTGAACAACACTTACTTAACATGGGTAGGGTTTTCGCGGGAAATACCGATATAGAACTGGTAGCTTCGCTTATTGAAACACTCTCTAAATTTTCTGAAAATATTGTAGACACCTTGAAAATGGTGATGGAAACCTTGAAAGGTGCGTATTCACTAATTTTACTAACGAGAGAGGGGACTCTTTACGCATTAAGAGATCAGAATGGCTATAAACCGCTTTGTTATGGGACTTTAATCATTAAAGAAAAAAAGTTTTACATTATCTCGTCTGAATCTTGCGCAATTGATGTCATAGGAGGTGAATTTGAAAGCGATGTCAATCCTGGAGAAATTGTTATTGTAAATCCTATTAGGGGGTTAAAAAAAGAAAGAGCATTTGAAAATCAGAAAAAAAGCGTGTGCATGTTTGAGTATATCTATTTTGCGAGACCTGACTCAATCATAGACGGTGTATCCGTGGCTCAGGCAAGGTATAATTTAGGAAGGTGTTTAGCGAAACGTGAAAATTTCTCATCTGAGAATGCGATTGTGGTCCCCGTCCCTGATTCGGGAAGAAGTGCGGCTATGGGTTACGCATGGGAATCTGGAATCGTATATCAAGAAGGATTAATGAAGAATCGTTACATCTGGAAATTAAAAAGCGATGTAGAAGAAAAATTAAATACTATAAAGGAAGTTGTTAAAGATAAGGATATTATCCTTGTTGACGATTCTATGATAAGCGGTATAACCCTAAAACAGATTGTAAGTATGTTGCGAGACGCTGGAGCCAATTCTATACATGTTCGAATAAGTTGCTCTCCCATAATTAAGAATTGCCAACTTAATCCGAGTTTCACTAACCGAAATCTATTAATCGCCTATCAAACTAAAATAGACCATTACAGCGACTTTAACGAGTCAATGAGATGCTACATAAACGCAGATAGCTTAGTGTTTCAAAGCGTAGAAGGTTTATTAAATTCGATCGGTCTTACTGAAAAGGAATTGTGTATTGCGTGTTTAAAAGAATATTGCCTTGTAGACGATGAGAAAGAAAAACCTGGGTTCACTGAACTCACGAATTTTTCTTAGTTTTATTATATAAAAGCAAATTCTATTAGAGTAGACTTATACCTTTTATAAATTAAAGTATTTCTATTTATGTTAACCTGCTAGTGAGGTATAGTAGAACTCACAATTTGACATTAACTATACATTTTTAATTAAAGTATGAATAGTTTATGAGTGATGCATATGCGTGCTAAAGCTTGTTATAAACGCGAGGTTTTTGTTTTAATCAAACCTGATTCTCCAAACAATCTCGCTACTTTGAAGGAATTTGAGAAAGCATATGAAGGATATACGATTTTAACTGAAGATTATAACGAAATCAGGGGAAGTTATACAAATTTTTCTAAACCTGAAGTTTCTAAAGAATAAATTGATGATTTGAGTTAGCGATATCATCAAATAATATTTACCTCTAACAATCTATAGTCCGTAAAGTCCTTTACCTTCTGGTTCTTGCATATGTATTCTCTTAGCTTTTTTTTTCCCTTTGGTTTATAATATATCCGTCTCCAGAAAATAACTCTCTAAAGTGGAGAGTAAAGTAAAAGAAAGCTCATACATTGGATAACGATCCTTTGGAACGCTTAAACCTTTTATATGTCATGAAATTCGGATCGTTATTACTAATTTTATCGATTTTACCCTAATTCAAATCAGATTCTTTTTCAAATTCGCTAAAAGGTGTTTTCTTTATATCATCTAATTTTTAGTAAATCTTCTGCTTAACCTTAGGATATATTTCAGACGCTAATTGAGCCGCATTATCCCAAGTTGCTAGCAGGCAAGATTACGATGGCTCGAAAATTACTAATTTAAATTTATAGCCTTCGCTGATGAGATGATAGATATGATCCTAAGTATATCCTATCTCCACAAGCAAATCTTGACCTGAATTTCCTAAAAGAGATTCAAGTCCATCGGCTCCCATAAGCATTACTATCTTTCTATCCGGATCGTGGGTTAATGTTCGAAAATCTTTAGGAATTTTCCCTCTAGTGATTTTTCCCATGATATTTTCGGAAGTTAATTCACATTCCTCTTGATTAACAAAGCATTTCATGTAAGTTTCTAAATCCATAGCAAGTTAACTCTAACTTTGTTGATCTATAATCTATTAATTAAATTTTATTTTTTTTCTTAAATTTTAAGCTAAATTAACCTAATTTACCAAACAAAAAAGTCATTGGAACCTTAATTTGTATCGTTAACTAACGGTGTTAATAAAAATCTTTAAATATTGGGCGAGCTTCATTTAAAAATCAACCACTGCTTATCAGTTGGGTGAACATCAATGTTTAACAAAAAAAGTAGAACATTTGCAGTGTTATATGCGTTTATAGTTATGCTCCTTTTACCAATGTTCTTTTCAACAATTGCTACCTCCGCTAGCGGAACAGTTTTTATATATTCCCCAGATGGTAAGGGTTATCTGCAAGAAATTGCTCCTGATAAGTATCTTCTTCACTTAGAGGGCACTCCTTACGAAATGGGCTATCAACAAGGCTTCTTAGGACCAACTAGCGTCTCACGACTTGCAAGTGAAGATTGGTTTAAATCGGTAGTTATGAATCTCCTTGAAGCACCTGATTGGATTTTAGAATTTATTATGAACGATGTTATGGACTACAATCGATTAGTTAATGAAGTGGGAAGTGTGGTAGATACAACTACGCTACAACAACTTTCGGCTCAATCAGGTGATGATCTCGATACTCTTCTTAATAAAATGTTAGCATTATGTAGAATTCTAGTAGATTACAACACAAAATATGTTCCCTCGGAATTTCTCACCGAAATTCAAGGTGTTGCCGATGGTTGTACTGACGCAGGATATCCTGTGACTTATGAGGATGTATTACTTCTTAACATGGGTATGGATGCAATGTTAGCGCTATGTTATCCCGTTGTGGAACCGTATCTTTTTTGGATGGATCTTTTTGCATTTCTATCCTGTAGTGGTTTTGTAGTTAAGGGATATGGAACTGTAGGGGGACATACGATAATGGGACGACATTGGCAATTTACTAGTTATGTCCTCCACGAAGAAATGACGATGATTGAGTATGTTCCAAACTCAGGTTATCGATTCTTAACCACTTCTGCTCCCGGTTTTGTAGGCATTACTTCCGCAATGAATGATCAAGGTTTAGGAATTGGTAACGACATGGTACCTGCTCGAGATTGTAACCCCGCAGATTTTGGAATGGGTACTCTTCTCACCTGTCGATATATAATTCAGTATAAAAACCAGCTTAGCAATGCGATTGATTTCATTAAGAATTCGGTGCGCGGTGTTTCGTGGATATATGGTATTGGCGATGGTAGAAACGGAGAAACCGGTGGAGTTGCGCTTGAAACTTCAGAACATTATTGTTCGATAAGGAGCATGAGCTATGAACATCCTTGGTGGGCAATATTTTCACATGATCAAATAGAACACAAAACAGACTTAGTTTCCTATACTAATCACTACATTTACAGAAGAATGAACGATTGGGCTGATTCTACAGCTATCGCTGATTCTAAAGACAGGTATAAATGGTTAACGAACGAGATCCTAGGAGCGTATGGAACGATTGATCTCGATACAGGAGCGGATTTAATCGATTACCTTCACCCTCCTGCGTACGATTATTACGACGATCCCAACGGTCCTGTTGGTGCTGCCATTACTGCTTGGGATCTTACTACACTAGAAGCAAAAGCCTTGTTTGGATTTTACAACGATCCTTGGGTAACCGCATCTCTATAATCTAACTTACTACCCCTTTTTTTTCTTTAATTTTAGCACTGACTTTCAAAATCGATTTTTAAATCAAATATCTTCCAGAGAAACTTTTAAAAACTCAGTTAATCAAACTAAGTATACACAATTATTAAATTTGAACTTCACATTTTAATGTAGAAAACATGAAGAAATCCATTTTTAGTTATGTTTTACTTCTTTTTTTCATCATTATGAACACTATTTCAATAATTACGGTTGTATTTTTCTCGGAAACTATATACAGAGAAAATAATATCGCAACTTCAAATAGCATCTTAATCGATCATGATCCAATTCTAATCCAATCAGATAACGAATTTATCTCTTATGGTTTTGACGGAAGTGGCACTGAAGAATCTCCTTATAGAATTGAGAACTTGGAAATAGACTCCTACGACGAGTTCTCCTCGGCAATTGAGATCAGAAACACCCGTGCGTATTTCATAATTCAAAATTGCTCCATTGTTGCGGATTACATAGGGATTCAACTCGCAGATGTCGCTTCAGGCACCTCAAAGATCATAGAAAATACATGTAGAGGAAGAATTGGAGACGGAGGCGGTATTGCATTAGATAGTACTAACAACTGTCAAATACTGAGTAACAATTGTTCTAATTTCATGCAAGGAATTCACTTAAACCACGCTGATTATTGTTTTATTGACAACAATGTCATAGTAGATAACAATTACCAAGGTATTAATATACGATATTCGAGTTCAAATGTGATATCCTATAACTACATAGAAAACAATAGAGAACATGGCGTTGCTATCGTTGGTAGTGGACGGGATAATGTAATTCATCACAACACATTTATCAATAATACCAAATCTGAAACTTATAATATCGATGGAACTCAGAAAGAAGCGCCTTTGAGTCAGGGTTACGACGAGGGGTATAACAACATCTGGTACGATGAGGAAGAGCAATATGGTAATTATTGGTTGGATTACTCTGGGATTGGTGAATATCCATTAGATGGACCAAGAGGATCTACTGACAAATATCCTCAACCTCCAGGAGCTTTTATTGGTACTCCATTAGTATTCCCTATAATTTCTGTCGTTATTATTATATCAGCATCAGCTATAGTTATTGTGGTAATTAATTTTCTCAAAAAAAGCAAGATAATTATTAAATTTTAGCGTAGCAACAAAATGGAGTCAACGCTTAGCTACCAGATATATGGGATTATTTTGTATCGGGTGTTGTTCGCGTAATCCTTATACCCGGGTAATTCTTCTCTTAAAGTTCTATCTTCTAAAGCTGTACGTACAAAAAACACTACAATCATCCCTCCAACAGGGATAAATCCCCAAGCAGATCCTAAGATAAACGGTGTAGAAAGTAAAATTATGATTTCACTTGCGTATCCAGGGTGTCTAATAAATTTATAAGGTCCTGAGGTGATCACCCTATGATTTCTATCCTCTTGGATTCGAACGGTTAATTCAAAATACGGGTTTGTAAGTATTGCTTTAATTGCAAGAACAAATCCCGGAATAGTTAATACAATCCCAACGAGAAAAATCCAGGAGGGCATATAGGACCATTGGAAACGAATGTCCCAGGCCATTATAATCGCGCATACAAAGTTACCGGGCAACCAAAGTATTACGAAAACCTTATCAAATGGCTTCGTTTCTTTTCTCAATACTCTACCTCGTTCGTTAAGTATTTCGGGATTTTTCTTGAATAAGATAAGTACATAAATTGATATGTAAATTGTGGAGGATAAGAGATAGATCCAAGCATTAAACCAATCTAACATTCCGGAAAATATTACTAACGCTAAAAAGTAAAGAACAACCATAAAATACCAAACGAAAATACCTCTAATTCCATAACTATTAAGCTTTACTCTTCCTTTAGAAGCATTGTTCTCTACCATAATTCGTTTAAAACTTTAGAGTTCATTGAGATATGCTATTTTTTCTTTTCCAAAGCTTTTCTATCTACTTTACCTACCGCCGTCCTTGGCATCGAAGGAATAATTGATACATACCTAGGGTACTTATACGCCGCCATGTTTTCTTTCGCCCATTCAATAATTTCGCTTTCAGTTATCTGATTTATGTAATTTTCTTCTAGAGATACGAAAGCTTTTATATTTTCTCCTATTTCTGGGTCGGGTACACCAACAACCGCTGCAGATGAAATTGCGGGATGTTTTTCTAGCTTTTCTTCGACTTCCTTAGGGATTACTTTATACGCCTTATATTTTATCATGTCTTTTATCCTCCCTTCAATGTAAAAATACCCGTCTTCGGTCATTCTTGCAAGATCCCCTGTTTTTAACCACTTATTGTCCGTAAACGCGTTTCGTGTTGCTTCCGAATCGTTCCAATACCCTTTCATTACCTGCGGTCCCTTTATCAGTAACTCACCCGTTTCCCCAATAGGCACATCGTTATAGCTCTCATCTACAATTCTTGCTCCTGTGTTCATTATAGGTATCCCTATACTATCGGGCTTTGCTTCAGGAAGCCAATGTGGTTGCATGTGCGTTATAGGAGATGCTTCAGTCAACCCATATCCTTGAGTGAGCCTTAAATCTGCTCTCACTTGCTTCATCCACTTCTTAGCGGTTTCAGAAGGGAGTGTGGTCGAACCCGAGATGGAAGTCTCTAACGAATTAAGGTCGTACTTACCAAAGTCAGGATGATTAACGATCATTTGAAACATCAAGGGTACACCGGTAAAGTTTCTAACTTCGTAATCTTGAATATGCTCCATAATTTTGTTAGGAAAGAAATCGCCTTCCATAATGATCATAGCACCAATAATAATCGTAATTATTAGCACATTAAATCCAAACGAGTGACAAAGCGGTAACACGCTTATTACTACTTCCCTCCCCAAAACATCTTCGTATTCAGTTTTATTCATGTACACTGTACATAATACATCCGCTACGATATTATCGTGAGTCAGCATAACTCCCTTCGGTAATCCTGTTGTTCCTCCTGTGTATAATAATGTAGCTATATCGTTCATAGGATCGACTGTAACTTTTTCTGGAGGTTTCTTTGACATACCCTCAATTAAAATTGCTAATGGAATCACATCGTCTTTCGGTTCTTTAGTCGCTAGTAAGACGATGTCTTTCAAATTGACTGATTTGGACGCTTTTTTAACAATGCGGTAATTTTTCACATGAACAAAAACTACTTTAACATTTCCAGCGTCTTTTAAGATGTGAACGACATCTCCTCCAGATAGCAAGGGATTTATCGGTATTAACGTAGCTCCGCACTGTAGTATTGCTAAAAACAAGAAAATTAGTTCAGGTGTATTTCCACTCATTACAGCGACTTGATCATCTTTTTTGACTCCATACCTTTCAATTAGCATGTTCGATATTCTATTAACTTCTAAGAACATCTCTCGATAAGTATATTTTCTTTCCTCCGGAACGTAGTAGATTGCACATTGATTAGGATACATCTCTCTAGCTTTTAAAACCAGTTCAAATAGAGAAAGAGGATTATAGGAAATCGATTTGGGAACTTCAGGAGGGATATATTTGAAATATGGTGCTTCAAGGTTCACATAAGGCGGAACTGTGTCGTAAATTTCTTTTAAATCTATTTCTTCAAGCATTAAATATCAACTAAATTTTTTTATTTGAATTTCTTTACATACTATCTTTGCTTTATATTCTATTTAAAACTTTATTGTATAAAATAGGGATAAGAAAATAGAAATAAAGCACTTAGGAAATACTACCATATTTCTTAAGCATGATTAGTTTAAATTCACATAAATTAACTAGATTGGATTGAGCGTATATCTTCTTTTTCATTTTAAAAACTCTATAAGCGTTTTTGTAAATAATTCAGGTGCTTCTGCGTAAATTCCATGAGCGCAATTATCAAATATAGCAACTTTTGCATTAGGTATGAGTTTTGCAAAGATTTCGGCATTTCCTACAGGATTGAGAATATCTTTCTTTCCGTGCATTATTAACGTTGGTGCTTGGATATCTTTAAGTTTCTTATAACCTCTAAATTTTTTAGTAGCGTAATCTTGGCGTTTTATAGCTAATTCAGAGATTGGGTTCTTTCGAACTATATCCATCATTATTTTAAGTTTTTCTGGTTCATTTTTGATAAATTCCTCTGTAAAAATAAGTGGAGGTAAATCTTCAAGGTTCGAGAGTCCTTTGAGAATTTTCATTAAATCATCTGTCGAAACTTGGATTGCCTGATGACCCCCACATCTAGTTGAGCAAAGAACAAGTTTCTCAACTCTATTAGCGTGTCTAACAGCTATATCTTGAGCAATACATCCACTCATTGAAATACCGAATATATGTGACCGCTCTATATTTAATGAATCCATTAATCCAATTGTATCGTCAGCCAAAGTTTCAAATGTATATCCTTGACTTTTGTCATTTGTTTGCCCCACCCCCCTATTATCAAAAATAATAGTTTTAAAATGCCTTGAAAGATCGATTATTAAGTTTGGATCCCACCAATCTATGGTAGCCAATCCCCCGCTTATCAGCAAGAGAGGAAATCCCTCTCCGTGCACTTCATAATAAATATCAATATTGTTAACTCTGACTTTCGGCATAACATGTTATTGTTTTACTTCTTTATATAATTAATCAATGAGATTGGATCGATGCGGATCCTCGAGAATAGCTTATTAAGGTTTGAGTAAGCCTATTGAAATTGAATTCAATGTACATTGTTCTATTCTTCATCATAGTCTCCAAAAAGAAGAATCTTATTGAAAATATATCCTCATTCCGAATAAACATTGGAAAAACAGTCCATTTTGCAAAATAATAATCGCTCTTATAAAGTTCCGTCCCTAATTTGTAAAAAACCATTTCTTCTGAATTGAGAGTAGTAGCATTATTTTCTATTGTCTTTGGTTTGGAAAAATGAGATTTCTTCTCGATATTTAAAGATATTTCGTTATTAACAATCTCCTGACTATACACAAAATAATGAAACGGTAAAATTCCAGGAAGGTATTTCTGAGAGTCTTTACGGTTTGAATTAAACCATATCTTTGAGAAAATACGATACGCGTAATAAAAAATAAAAAAGTAAGTAAAAGTGTCAATGATTACTATTATAATTGTCATACTTCTTGTAAAGAAAAAAATTAACCCAGATAAAACAAGAAAAGCTATAGAACTAAGCATGGTAAAACCGCTACCAGCCTTTTCTATATAAAAGCTATATTCTTTTTTGGAAATTGGAAAAAAACAAGGAATTTTTGTCGTCGTAAGGAGATCCATAGACACATGCAAACCATAGAAAACCATTCCAATAATCCACGATACAACAAAAAATTCTTTGGTAAATGTAGAATGTATTATACCCACAATAAATGATATCACTATACCAGTAACATAAGAGTGGGAGCCTCCACGATGCTCAAGGTAATTTGATTTAAATACTCGTTTCAAGGGTGATATGAATATATCCAAATCAGGTAAAACCGAACAAAAAACAGCTAGAAGAAAATAGTCTAAAGATATGTCCTTCATAAATAGCAAGTACATTAGCGCTCCAAATACTAAATGAGTGAAAAAGTCCATATTTTTTACCAGCTGATTTGTTTATTATTAAAATTCTGTTGATTGATTTCTTGAAATTCGGGATTAATAAGATCCCATGATAATATCGTTTAATTAATTACCGAAAGTACTACAAATGTAATTGTTATTACCTGGAAATAATCCCAATCAGAGAGATTTCAAAATTTTTTATAAAATTTCATCCATTTATAGTGAAAAATTAAAAATTAACTGTAAATAATTTTTTGGTTTTGAAAAGTAAGTCTTATTTTCGGAGGAAATATGTTAATTACCTGATTTTCTTCTATAATTGAAATTACATTAAGATTTTAAAAAAAATTAAACAAAATTTTTTATATTAACCAGAAAGTAAATAAAGTAGGAGGTAAAATCATGAAATTTGTAGTTTTCGGCGCCACGGGAGGATTGGGTCAGCAATTCCTCGACAAGGCTCTCGCTAAGGGGCACAAAATCGTTGCGTATGTAAGATCTCCCGAAAAAATCACCCACGAACACGAAAATCTTAAAGTCATCAAAGGAGATGTGTTTGACAAACAAAAAATTATTGAATCGCTTAAAGGAGTAGATGCTGCATTCATTACATGGAGGATGCGTACTCAACGGATCCCACTATTCTCCGAGGGTACGAAGAATGTAGTGGATGCAATAAAAGAAAACGGGATAAAACGAATCATTTTAATGTCTGAATATGCCTATGGCGAGCATTATAGAAATTTTGGATTAGTAACAAGGGGTCTTATTAAATTGTACGAAAAAACCGCTCGCTTCCAAATAGGGGAACGGAAAAAACAAGATAAAATTATCTACAATAGCGAGTTAGACTGGACAATCAATCGCATTCGGGCTTTGAATGATGACGAAAAGAACAATCAATTAGAACTTACATTTGAACCTAAACCAAATTTTGCGAACATTTATCGAGGTACCGCTGCGGAAAAAATTTTACACGAATTCGAAAATCCCGAAGAATACATCCAAAAGAACATCTACTTCTAATTCTTTTTATTAATTAATCTTAAATTAATTAAAGTAGATTGAGTAAGTAATATAGTAGTAAATAAAATATTGAAAATCAATATGCTGTTATTAATACCCATTCAGAGATCAGCAGCCGCTATCGTAATATCTGGAATCGTAATCGGTGTAGCCTTATACTTTCTCTGGCCTCTTTTTAAAGGGGCACCGTGGGTTCCTACTCGAATGAAAAAGGTACGACAAATGTTAACTTTGGCTGATATTCAACCTGATGAAATTCTATATGATCTTGGTTGTGGCGATGGACGATTCATAGTAACAGCAGCACGAAAGTTTGGTGCAAAAGCTATAGGCATTGAACTTAATATTTTACTATATGTATGGTGTCAGTTATTAATAACAATCTTAGGTTTGCGAAAAAGAGTAAAAATTATTAGGGGTAATTTTTTCAAACGCGACTTGAGCGAGGCAGATGTAGTAATATGTTATTTACTCCAGGCCACGAACGAACTATTGGAAGATAAACTTCTAAGAGAACTTAAACCAACTACCCGTGTAATATCAAATTCCTTCGTGTTTAATAAATTACCAATAGTTATTGAAGATTTAAATAGCGGAATATATGTCTATAAAGTTAAAATGGAAACTTTTTCGTAAAAGGAATACATTCTATTTTCTAAATTAGAAAATGTCGTTTTAATTTGAAACCCTTATAGGGTCCAAACCGCATATTGTAAAGTATAATAGAAATCTAAAAGTGCAAATTTTTTACTATGACTTTTTGGCAAAATTATTAAAACTCCCACAAACAAACAGATTACCGCTTCTACGAGCTTAGGAATTTTTTTTATGAAATCCATCATATAATATTAAAAAGTAATTAACATGATTAAACAACACTATATATTTTTCAGAAAGTTTAAAATAATGAGGTGGAAACGCTGAAATATCGAAAATTGGGATCTATAGACTGGAAAGTGTCAGCTTTAGGTTTCGGAGCCATGCGGTTGCCTTCTAAAAGGTTCTTACCGGGAGTCAATTGGGAAAAATCAATTAATTTAATTCAATACGCAATTGAGAAGGGAATAAATTACATTGACACAGGCTGGCCTTATGGATTAGGCGCAAGCGAAAAGATTATCGGTCGGGCATTGAATGACGGTTATCGCGAGAAAATTTTTCTTGTTACTAAATTACCAATGTTCCTCGTACGCAAAGAAGAGAGTTTTTATAAGTATCTTAATCAACAACTAAAAAGTCTTCAAACGGATCACTTAGATGCGTATCTGTTCCATGGTTTAACCAGAACTTCGTTTAAAAAAGTGGAACAATTCGATCTAATTGAGGACATGGAAGAAGCTAGGGAAAGTGGCTTAATCAACCATATTGGTTTCTCGTTTCACGATACTTTACCTGTTTTTAAGGAAATCGTAGATTACTATAATTGGGATATCGCTCAAATACAGTATAATTACATGGATACCGCCATTCAAGCAACTCACGAAGGTTTAATATACGCCTACGAAAAAGGAATTGCAGTGGTAATTATGGAACCCGTTAAAGGCGGAAAATTAGCTAATCCTCCACCGGAAGCGTTGGAAGTCATGAGGAAAGCGAAAAATCAAAGAACACCTGTTGATTGGGCGCTACAATACGTGTGGAATCAACCTGAGGTCTCTGTGGTGTTAAGTGGGATGGGTTCGAAAAAGATGGTTGATGAGAATTGCAAAAGTGCTGATAGTTCCGGAGTCAACGCCTTAAGCGAAGACGATAAACGCATAATATCTGAACTTGCCGATATCTATAGGAAAAATATTTTAGTTCAGTGTACTGTGTGCCAGTATTGCATGCCATGCCCTTACGGCGTAAACATTCCCGAAAATTTCGCAATTCTTAACAGCATAGCCTATACTGGTAAAAGAGGGTTTATGGATCGACGGATTAGAAGAGGATATAGAAAGTTAGCTAAATCTTACCAAGAGGTTGATATAGAACATCCCAATGGAAATGCATCACTCTGTTCTCAATGTGGTGCTTGTGTCGAGAAATGCCCTCAAAAAATAAATATCCCCGAAGAATTAAAGAAAGTAAACGCTATCATGGGTAAAGGGAAGGAAATATCTGAATTTTACCATCGTTAATCTTTATCTCCCCAAAGAGTAGGTAAATTTCAATTCTATTTGCTGCTTTTATTTGTGTTCGCTACAATTGCTTCTACGATACGGGGTAAGACTTCGAGAGGGAGGCTATGCCCCATTCCATCCAAAATCATTAAATTTGCGCCTGGAATTGTCATTGCAATTTCGTTACCCACTTCGATTGGGTAAAGTGGATCCTCTGCCCCGTGGATAACGAGCGTAGGTGCTTTTATCGCAGATATTTTGGGT
>JAHPYY010000007.1 GCA_019058515.1 Promethearchaeota archaeon | reverse complement strand
GGTATTACCAGCGCTGCAGGGTAAGTAAAATTCACAGCCCCAAACACAAAAGTCATAAAGGTCAGGTAAGAGATTGGAAATATTAGGGTCAATATTACCATTGTTCGAGTAGGACCTCTAAACATAACTCTAATGTTCTTTATAATTTCTGAAGTAAATACCCTAATCGCGTTTTTCAATCTTACTATTCGCGTTCCATTCAAGACCTAAAACCCTCCTTTGATATTATTATCCAAAAAACCCCTGTAAAGCAAATAGTCATAACAGTAAGGATGATCAGTCTAGAAGCAATGTATTCAAATGCAGGTATAACAGTTTCAGCGAGTAAAATTTCGTTCCAATACGTTGCGGGAAAAATTCGAGAGATAGTATAGGTAGTTTCTCCTAATATCATTAACGGAGCGAATCCACCAGAAAAAAACCAAAACAACATTGTAAGTATAATAGAAACCAAGATAGCGGGCATCGTTTTCTTAGCTTTCAATCCAATTAACCCACCGAGACAGGAGTGTATCCAAGTAGATAAAATAAAGGAAAGTACTACAACCCACACGTTCCCGCGAAATTCTATACCGAAAGTTAAAAATAAAATTAATGAGATCACCGATACAAAGATTAATCCTAAAATCACGGCAATTACCTGCTTAGAAGCAATATACGCAGTCCGACTTATTGGACTATTGGAAATCTCAATCATGGTATGATCCTCGTACTCTTTTGCTACATTTACTGCCCCAAAAAACATTCCTGAAATTACACCATACATCCCAATTATACCTATTACTATTTGCTTTGCGGTTTCGAGTTTTTGGTCAATGATATAGTATTTTACAGCAACTAATTCAAAGGAATCTACTCCATCACGATTTAAGTGTATTCTCTGGTTAAAAGTAAGAACTGCTTCATCCATTCTTTGCATGTAGTTTTTCACGTAATCATTGTTAATATTTTGCACCTCCAAATACACCGTTGCTTTTACTTCCTCATTACTTTGGGTAACATTTATACCAAATCCTTTAGGGATATGAATTAATCCGAGTACTTCTATATTATTTAACATTTGCTTTCCAACATCGTAAGATTCTACTTCAATTACATCAAACCAAGGAGCAAATTCGCTAGTGATGTTTCTAACATAATTACTAAAGATATGCGAAGCTTCAGATTTATCTTCGTCCACTAATACAACACGATAAGTTTCTGGATTATCTACATTAAGAAAACAGGTGAATACTATGAGTACAACCATAGGAGGGATTATAGCTCCAAGAAAGTATTTCTTTACCCTTTTTGTTGATATAATATCTTTATGAACAATAGTGAGCAAATCACGGAACCACTTTTTAATCTTTGAATTTAAGCTTGGAACCTGCATTATTCTCTGAACTCCTTACCAGTTAACTTTAGAAATATATCTTCCAAAGTAGGTTTCTTTAAGACAATCTCTTCGACTTTGATTTGACGAGAAGTGAAATATTTTAAAAATTCTGCTAAAATCTCCTTAAGATCTTTTGTTTTTACGGAAATTTCGAAGAAAATGTGTTTTTGGCTCAATGATTCCTCTTTCATTATCTCTCCTTTTAAGTGTTTTAAAATAAATTCTTCTCGAAAATTGTCTGAGAGTTTATCTTTTTCGAGCTTAAATTCGAATATTGAATGAGGAAAAACGGTTTCCTGGATATCTCTAATACGAGAAGGTCCTATAACGATCTTATTGTCAAGAATTACTAACCTATCGGATAGCTTTTCGGCTTCCTCCATGTAATTAGTGGTGACAATAATTGTAATTCCTTTCTTTGCTAGATCTAAAATATATTGGTGAATCGCACTTCTAGTTTGAACGTCTACACCCAATGTTGGCTCGTCTAATATTAAGATATCTGGTTCGTGCACCATTGCTCTTACTAGTTGAAGCCTTCTCTTCATTCCACCTGAATATGTTGCTACTTTGTCGTTTTTTCTCTCCGTGAGTCCCGCTATTGCCAACAACTCGTCAACTTTAGCATCAAGTTGTCTCTTAGGGACAGAATATAGTTTACCGTGGAATTTTAAGTTCTCTAAGCCCGTCAATTCGTAGTATAACGCAATTTCTTGAGGTACTAATCCAAATTTACCCGTAAGTTCTTTACGATTTTTAATTGGGTCTAAATCGTGGATAAATATTCTTCCACCCGTTGGTTTAATTTGACCTGTTATTAGATTCACTATCGTTGACTTTCCTGCTCCATTAGGTCCAATTAAGCAAAAAACTTCGCCTTTATAAATGTCTAAACTTATTGCAGATAAAGCTGTAATCTTTGGATAAGTTTTGTCCAAATTTTCAATTCTAATAGCGATTTCCTTTCCATCTAACCCAATTTTATTTGAATTTTTATCTCTACTTATCATTTTAAACACCAAATTTAAATAATATGATTACTACTAATGTAGTATACTACTAAAGTTGTAATTTATATTTAAATTTTTGTTTAAATATGAATCGTCTAATTGAACTTTTAAAAGACCTAAATTTCACAAAATACGAAGCCCAAACTTTAACAACACTCATAAAGTATAATATGCTGAATGCTCAAGAAATTCACAAATATTCTCAAGTACCTCAACCTAAAGTGTATGAAACTGTAATCAAACTCGAAGAAAGGGGTTTGATCGATGTTATTTACGACGAAAAAAAGAAGGTCTACAAAATCAAACCTAAAAATTTGATTCAAAAGAAAATTTTAGACTATACCAAAAAAATTACAACAATAGGAGAAGACAGTGTATTAATTATTGACGATATTTATAACACTGAAGAATCCACAGAATTGCCATTTATAGGGATTGCTGGTGAGGAGACAATCCAGAATTTCATTTATTCATTAATAAGCGAAGCAGAAAATAAAATAGATGCTTTTCTTTCTGTGTATCATTTTCAAGCTAAATTATTAAATATTCTAGAAAAAAGATCAAAAGAGATTGAAATTAACCTAATTTTTAATACAAAAGAGGATATATTAGAGACTTACAAGAAAGGTACTTCAATAAACTACTATTTCCTAAAAACTCCCGCATTTGATGTGGTTGGTAAAATATTTGATACAATAGGGACAATTATTCCTTCAGACCAAAAAACATCTTATGGCTTTCAGCTTCTAAGCCAGATTGGTAAAAAAATAGAAAAACTATTTGGTTTAGTATTAATTGATGAAAAGAAGAGTTTATTCAAGGTCCCAGTGCCAATAAAAACTCCAATTGCTATGATTAGTACATTACCCGATTTATTAACATTCCATCTTCGAGGAATGAAAGAAATTGTGAAAAGCTCCTCCAAATTTAATGAATGACTATTTATTATAACTTTACTTTCAGAGTTATTAGATATTATCTCCATTAATCGTGAATTTTATTTAAAAGCCAAACAATATTCTTTCCTAAAATCTTCATATCTTTTTTTCCTTCAGAATCACATTGTACTTCACCAGAAGTTGTACCAATACCCATAGCGTGCCCTACAACAATCATTTCGTTAATGTAAAAAAGGAAATTAACAGTATTTAAAGCCTGAATTCCACCTTGTCTCCTTTTGGCTATAACTATAGCTCCAATTTTTCTTTTTAAAGTTGTTTTATTATTAACCGCAACAAATCCTACCCTCTCAATTAAACATCTCAGTTTTCCTGGAACATCACCAAAATAGACGGGGGCTCCAATTATGATTGCATCTGCTTTGACCATACTTTTATATATTTCATTGAGATCATCTTTTTGAACACAATTATTGATGCTATGTGTCATACATTTATAACATGATAAACACGTGTTTATCGTCTTTCCAGATAATTGTATAATCTCAGTGTCTATTGTATTATCTTCTTCTTCTATTGCTTTTAATACCATTTTAATCAATTGAAAAGTATTTCCTCTAGGGCGTGGACTACCATTTATAGCGATAACTTTCAATTTGTCACATCCCTATTTATGATTTATTTGCATTATCAAAATTTATTAGTTATAAATGCAATGTTAAAGTTAATATTAAGTCCTATAATATTTGATTAGAGAGCACCTAATTAAAATTGGACTATATAAGATTCATAAAATTTATTTCATATTTTTTTATAATTATCATACTTTTTCATAAATTTTTCATAAATTCAAAAGTGAAATTATGTCTGAGGTAAAATTGAGTGCCCACGAAAGAGAAGCACCTCACTCTCACTTAATTCAGGGATTAAGCCCAGTGATTTTCCTAATAGTGTGGATTTTTGATTCATATTTATTGAATTGGACCACCCAGCTAAATCTAATCGTTCCATTTATTGTTCGCATAATCCTTTTTGGAGTTTTCATGATATTTGCGATTTATCTGGTTATAACTTCACACGGTATTTTGTTTAAAGATCACGATGCTCCTCATGAATTAATCAGAAGAGGCGTTTTGAATCATGTACGAAATCCAATGTACTTAGGAATCATGTTAATTTACGTGGCGTGCATTTGCTTATCAATTTCGTTGATATCGCTTGGAGTATTTCTTGTGATTTTCGTATTATACAACAAATTAGTAAATTTCGAGGAAAAAATATTGGAACAGCTATTTGGAGAGGATTTTCTGAAATACAAATCCGAGGTTCCAAGATGGATCCCGAAGTTCTAATTTCTTTTTTTCATTATTCATCCTAACTTAATAAATTCGATAACCCTAATTTGTATCTAACAGTGTAATTATGTTAGAGTATTACGAATTATCAGGCATTTACAGACTGAGATGATAAAAGCTAAAATCTACACATACCTAAACTTTCCTTACTCAAAGGAAATTGGAGCAAAGCTATTAACTGTCGTAATAATATTCATAAGCATAATATACGGAGTAATAACTATATTAGAAACCGAGTTAACATTATACTTACAATTCTATATTCAATTTAACTTCGCTTCGTATATTTTAGGAATATTCATCGTTATTGAGTTAATTCTAAGAATTTGGTCAAATAACTTTTACCCACATAATGAGGATTATGACCAACTACTTCAAAGACATATGGGAAGTCTCGTCGGTTTAATCGACATAACCTGCGTAATGTCGTTTGTTTTTATAAATCTCTCTTACTTTTTTCCAGTTTTAATAGATATCACTAGATTCTTGAGATTGTTTTCGTTCTTTAAAATTTTTCGCTACTCAACCTTTTTTAAGGTAGTAATATCTGTATTAAAACTCAAAACAGAAGAATTAATCATAACATTCGTGTTTTCTCTTATTCTACTGTTTATTGGGTCGTTTTTAATATATATCGCCAAGCACGAAGCTCAACCTGCAAAGATACCAAACTTATTTAGCGCTATGTGGTTTACAGCGATTAATTTATTTACTATTGGGTACGGTGATATTATTCCGATTACAACCTTTGGAAAAACAATTTCGGGGGTAATTTCTTTACTCGGAATTACGTTATTCTTATTGCCTATTAGCGTGGTAGTTTCGGGTTTCCTCGATTTAATTGAAGAAAGAAAACCACCTTCTGAAAAGTGTCTAAACTGCCAAGAAACTATACATAAGTCCGAATTCATTAAAAAGCGTAAATTAGAAATGGTAGAAATTAGATCCTCAGAATCGCCTAACTCAATACCAGTGAGGATAAGGCTTAGAAATGCGATACAATTTAGATTTCCACATACATCAACCCAAACGATTGTTTTTGTAATTTTCATGCTCCTAATAATTCTTAATTTACTTGCGATAATGGTAGAAACTAATCCTCCAATGTTGGCTGAAACAAAATTGGCGTTAGATGTTATACTGATTGTTTCGATCGTCGTTTTTTCAATCGAGTAAATATTGAGGATTTGGTGCTTTGGGAGAAACTATGTTCTTAGCATTTTTGGTGCAATTGATTTAATCGTTCTGATTTCGCTGTACCTTATCTTTTTCTTTAACAAATTAAGCAGTGTTGTTCTCTATCTTCAAATTATTAGACTATTAATTATTGTTAAGATAGGTCACTTTATCGCTGTGTTTCAAGTGGCAGGAGAAATCTTCAAGGAGAATAGAGAAGAATTTATTGTCGCGGTGATTATTTGTGGAGTTTTTCTGGTTTTTGCTTCAACTCTTATTTATTATCTCGAACGAACTGCGCAACCTGAAAAATTTTCAAGTGTCCCTGCTACGCTATGGATGGGAATAATTACCTTTACGACAATTGATTTTGGAGATATGTATCCCATAACTATCTGGGGTTGATTTGCTACAATCATCTTAGCTTTTATTGGAGTGACATTATTTACTTTACCTGCAGGAATCCTTGGTTCTAGTTTTTTCAGCACGATGCAAGATTATCGTTATTATAAAATTTGTCCAAACTGTGAATATATAATAAATCAACCAAGAATTCACAAATAGGGAGGAGTACTGAATCTCTCATCGCTTTAGATGAAAGAATATTCTTCAGTATCAAATGTATCTGAACTTATAACCTCATTCTTTAGGGTTTGAAGCGTGTCTTTTAACTTTGATATTGCTTTGTAGAGGGTTTCCCTATCTTTAACACCAGTGCAAATGATTTTTCCCGTCGAAAAGAGTAGAAAACTCGCTTTTGGCTCTTCCATATGATAAATCAAGCCAGGAAATATAGTTGGATCGTATAAACTACTTTCTAAGTAGAGAGAGAATAAATTTAAATCTAAAAAGTTAGCGATTGAAGTAACCCCAATCATATTTACAATTTTCGTTTCAGGAGGGTCGTATCTAATCCCAATCTTTTTGAATCTAGATAAGACTTTTTGGACTGCCTTATTTAATAAATCTGTACTTTTGACGCCTGAGATTATTAATTTACCATTGGAGAATATTAGGAAAGATGCTTTAGGTGTCGTCAGTCGTAATATTGCTCCCGGAAATTTTTCAGGGTTATAACTTACATCATTATAATTATCCAATAATTCTAATAGGTTAATGCCTTCGATTTTTCCAAATGAGATTGTAGCAACAATATTGACTACCTTTATCTCTGGTTCAGAAATTAAAGTCCCACCTATTTTCTTATTAAGTTCGTTCAATTTATAATTTAAATACTGAATAGTCTATAATTTTGGGAAATTGGCGAAATATTAACAATTTCGATATTGTACAAACAATATTTTACACAACCGATAAATTACTGAAATACTATTGATTATTTCTAATTTTTTTCCCTTAGTTTATTCAAAAAAATTCAATTAAATAATTGTTTGTGTTAAGATCTATAAGCTTTAATTCATGTTATGTTTCTTAATCACATATTTAATCACTCGATTATTTCCAAATCACTAAAAAGGGTTCAAAAACAAACATAAAGAAAGCCAGAGAGATTTCTTATCGTTATTTTAATAGAATTAATTGAATTAATTAGAAAATGGAAAAAATAATTTAATAGTATTCATCGCTGATTTTTGAAGGAATCGCTTTTACTTCATTCGCTAGATCGTAAGCTGCTTGCCTTCCTTTTTCTTGCTCTTCCTTTGAAGGATAACCCCGATAAGCAATTGCGTCGGTTATATCCCACTTCATTTTTTGAGATAGTTCATCAAAATCTTTTTTTGCTCCTCCGCTCCAACCATACGAACCGAAGTAGAGCGCCTTCTTATAGTGAACGATTTTTTTTTTCAATAACTCCATAACATACTTCATAGGTGGAAACATGCCATATTCGTAGGTAGGGGCGCCTATTATTAATCCGGCTGATTTATAAGCACTAGAAAGGATGTATGAGGGATCTTCGTTAGGTACTCTATGTACATTAACTGCGACTCCTGCTTCCGAGATACCTTTTAAAATAGAACTTAACATTACTTCGGTGTTTCCATACATAGAACCCCATATCACGGTAACTTCTGGTTCTGCATAATCCTTGTTATAATTTGCATAGCGAAGGTATTTCTTTATCACTATTTCAGGAGAACTACGCCATATTAAACCGTGAGAAGGCGCAACTGTGTTAATTTTAAGGTTTGATAATTTGTCAATTGCATTTATAACATTACTAGAGAACATGGGGATTATATTCGCATAGTAGCGTAGCATTTCCTCTTCCCAATAAGGTTTGGTTTCGTCTAGAGTTTCGTCTTCGAAAATACATCCGCGGTGTACGCCAAACGCACCAAAAGCATCGCCTGAGAATAAAACGCCTGATTTTTTTTCGTATGTAACCATCGTTTCTGGCCAATGGACATTTGGAATTTCAATGAATTGCAAACTCATCTTTTGGCCAAGGTCAATTTCATCGCCAGTTTTAACGGGCTCTACATTATCCTCTATGCCATAAAATGCTTTTACCAATTCCGCTCCTTTCGGAGTTGATAGAATTTTAGCCTTGGGGGATAGAGATTTAACAAGATATGTAAAACCGGTGTGATCAGGTTCGAGGTGATTTAAAATTATATAGTCTATGTCTGCTAACTTTACCGGAATAGAATCGAGATTATGCATGAGAGTTAACGCAGCTCCCCCCCATTCCCTCACTAATTCAATTAGGGCGATTTTATCTCCCTTGATTACATACGAATTTAATGCTACGCCATTTGGAATTGGCCATATTCCCTCAAATAAATCTTCAGTGTGAACATTTGCCCCTACCCAAAAAATGTTATCTGCTATTTTAATTGCTGCCATTTATATTCCCTTTATTTTTAATTGCTTCATACTAAGTATGTATTCTTTATTTAGTTATCCTTTACAATCTATAGATTACTACTAGCGAGCCGCTTTAAATAGAATTAGACTATAAACTCCAAGAAAACACAAGAAAAAGACAATTTTGGAGGTAAAAACATTAAAATAGGTATATTTTCATAAGATCTATATCAATCGAATGAACTTAGATCTCGCATCTAACAAAATTCGTTATTATTACCATATATACGGAGTTTTTATAATCATATATAAATAATAGTTGATGATCGAAAGTAGAACTGATATACCCAATCATACACAATTGAGAACATGCCGTATGGGGCTTTGGTTATCGCAGTTCGAGAAAGATCAATTCAAATATAACGCAAAACAAGAGCATTTTTCTTCAATTTCTCAATTTGTACGACATCGTTGTTTACTGGACACCCTGACAAACTCAGAGGCAGTTGACAAGTTAATGAAACTTATCGCGTTGAAATTTCGCAACGAACCCTTAAAATTCTGTCCAGATACCTCGTATAAAATAATCGATGAAAATAATCTAGTACCTCCGAAAGTAATTCAAAAAATCGAGCATGAAGCACTCAAAATTTCAAAAAATAAAAAGCAGAACGATATCAAATTAAAAAGAGAAAAGTACATCGCTTTTTTATTAACTGAAGAAGAAAAGTTCCAATTGAAAATTAACGCTTCATGTGCAGGTTTTAACACGGTTTCAAAATTCGTAAGAGACCGTTGCTTGAGAACCCAAGTTACTAACGAGGATATTGTCTCAATTCTTCAATCTTTCGTATCTACGCAAATCGAACGATATTCAGTTGGATCTGATAGAAATTTAGAGTGGCAAAGGAAGAAGATTAAAAGTCAATTCGATTATTCTCCTGTATTAGCAGGATTAAGCAAGAAGAAAAAAGAAAAATTCGTAAAATCAATAAAGGAGATCAACGACGCCTACTCGAAGGAACTACAAGAAGAACTAAGCTCAATTTTATCTGTAAAACGATCTAAACTTGAAGGAAGTCTGACTTGTTAAAATCTAATATAAAATCTTTTGGAAAATTTGCTAATTTCTTTTAGAAAATGATTATAGTCGGTCAAATTGAACCCGATCTATGATATCGTCTTGTAAAGATTTATCAAGATAAGCAAAATAGGCGTTATATCCAGAAACTCTTACTATAAGGTCTTTATAATTTTCTGGATTTAATTGAGCGTCCCTTAATACATTCTGGTCAATAATATTGAATTGAACATGCATACCTCCTTTTTCAAAATAGCTTAATATCATATCTGCTAGTTTGAAACGCTCTTCTTTAGTTTCAATGAGCGAGGGTAATAGTCTCATGTTAAAGGACATACCACTGCCCATTTTTTCAGTGGGTAATTTCGTAATAGAATTTAACACCGCTGTAGGTCCATTCTTTTCAGCGCCGTTTGAGGGTGATAAAGAATTAGAAATCGGTTCACCCGCTTTTCTACCGTCAGGAGTCGCTCCCAAAAGATTTCCCGTGAGTACATGAGTACCTGCGGAAAAAAGACACGGTCTAAATTGACCAGGCAATCTCACTGTAGAGTGGCTGTTAATTTCATCGCAATATACATTCAAAAGATCTTGAGCTATCGAATCCACATATTCTATGTCGTTTCCAAATTTTTGAATTTTATTTTTCAGTTTCGTTCTTAGAAGCTCTTCTTTTTTGTAGTTATTATTAAGGACATCTAACATATGTTCTAGTGAAATTTTTTTATCTTCGAAAACCAATTTCTTTAACGCACATAGCGAATCTACCACGGTACCGATCCCTGAACTTGATAAGGTATTAAAATTGTACTTTGCTCCTCCTTGAGTCATGTCTAGAGCGTTTTCGATACAACCGTCGAGACTCATTGAGACAAAAGGATTTGGGTAATTTTCCCCGTGAACTATATCCTTGATATTTGCACACTTAACCGCCAAATCTACTCCGTGTTTAATGAACTCTTTATATTTTTGCCAAAGATCTTCATAACAGGTAAAATTTTTTGAGGTAAAACTCTCCATATCTACAAACTTGCTTCCTAATCGGGTTTGACCGTTGTTAATTACCATTTCGAATAATCCCGAAAGAGACGATTCGTTTCCAGCAGTTATAGGAAAGGCGTTACCTTGAGGAGCAGGTTCTACACATCCTACCAGGGCGTAATCTCTCGCGTCCTCTAAACTACACCCTCCATTTACTAATGCAGGAATGATAACATCATCGTTATAAAT
>JAHPYY010000069.1 GCA_019058515.1 Promethearchaeota archaeon | reverse complement strand
TTATAATACTCTCAGCTATCTTCTCTCCTATTTCTTCCACGCTTATAAGATCATCAAATGAGGCCTTTGAGAGTTTATCAAGGGATTTAAAGTGATTTGCCAGCTTCCTGGCAACAGTCTCACCGACATACCTGATGCCCAGGGCAAAAAGTACCCTGTCAAATGATACTTTTTTTGAATTTTCAATGCTATTGACAAGATTGTCGGCAGACTTGTCAGCAAAACGTTCAAGATTAAGCAACTGTTCGAAAAAATCTACTTCTTTTGATGTTATAGAACTATCTGCTACGACATCTCCATCTGTTTTTAAGTAATAGGCGTTAAAGATTTGATTCCACCAGTCTTTCCTCACGTACTCTTCTAAATTAGGAAGGGGTCCTAAACATTTGGGCATAGAGAGTTTTTTTTGTGATGAGGTGATCTTTTCTCTTTTTTTCAATTCTTTTTTCTACTACTTTTTTAGAATTTGTATCAATTTAGATTTAATTATAAAACTTAAACAAACTGAACTTGCATTAAATATCCCGAATTTTAAGTGGATGATAATAGGAATAGTTAACATTGAGATACTTTAACGAAAGCTTTGTTATGATGATATTGGTTATACTTCGAAAACAAATTTAGTTTTGAATTAATGTTTAGTTGAATGGAATTATATATGTATTGTTTAAAAATTTAACTCTTCTACATCTAAAACTTACGATTTTTACGCAACGCGCTTTAATTAGCTTACAATTAAGGATACTAAATAAGAGGAACATTTAAGCAATTTATTTGTTATAAAGAGCGTTTTTTAAATACTAATAAAATAATGTTTTTAATCTGAAGTAGGTCATATAAAATGTTCTTAGAAGTAGCATCTGATAAAATAAAATATTAAAATTAAAAAGCGAGGCAAATAAAACAGATATTATGAAAAAAGTATACTCTTATCTAATAATAACTTCAGTGCTGATCATAGTTGTTATTTTACTCTATATCTTTCAGATTCTGGAACAGATGGTTCTAAACCTTATTATTATCAATGTGATTCTCTACATTCTTAGAACGCCGATTTTGAGTTTAGTGGCTCAGCTTTTTAAGCGGCGTCTATATAGAGCTGTAGGGTCTTTAGTTTATACGGTTGTGATGTTAATTTTCTTATTTTTGTTGATCTGGGTTATATCGGAAGATTTATTCGTTTTAATTGTTCCATTTCTATTAGTTGCATTTTCAATAAATTTCAAGACAATTATTAACAATATAGCTTCTGGAGTGCTCTTGTTAGGATCTGAACAGTTTGACATAGATGATCTAGTGGAAAGTAACAATTTACAAGGAATAGTGAAAAAGATCGATTTAAATTATACAAAGATAGAGGATTTTGATGGAACCAAAGTTATCGTTCCTAATAGCAATGTGTATGGGTCCACTGTAATAAGATTTACCTTTGGAAAATACGCGAGTTATACTCCGCTTCAGAAAAAAGATTTCAAGAAAAAATCGCTCTACAAACATTATATTAAGAAAATTGACAGGCTATTAGACTCTAAAGAACGAGTGACAAGATACGTCAAATCAATTGAAATTTTAAGTTCAATCGAGCCCGAGTGGATTATTAAATGTCTTGAAACGGTGTTTGAAAAGTATATGCCAATTTTTGGAAAGAAACCTGAATATTCGTTTGATAGTATTAGTTTTGATAGACCTAAATTTTTGATCTACGTTCAATCTCCTAAAACGCAAACTGTATTTAATTTCATGGACGCGTTCATGAGGGATATCGTCTACGAGCTTTATCGAAATGACATTTATGCTGACTGGGAAGAATACAAAAAATCAGAGAAAAAATTGGGGGGGACGTAAAATAACGCTGTTTGACACTGATTTAAAGGTTGTAAGAGTTACAAATATAGTAAGTACAGATCAGAGTATAGAGCCTTTATTTGACTCTGATTTAGAGGCTTTAATAGTCCTTATAATTATAGGAGCATTACTTTACTTAATAAATGCATTAATTTCTCTGGCCCTTGATAAAATTAAGCAAGTAAGATTCAAAGAAAAGAACATTGTCAATTTTGGATTAAGACTTGCTTCGATCATAATTATAATATCCCTTATTATATACGGTTTTCCAATAATCGCAGATATACCTGCCGAATACCGTCTAATAATCCTCGGAGCGATCAGCACAGCTTTAGCCTTCGCCTTTAGCGAAATATTTTCCAACTTCATCGCAGGTGTCTTTTTATACTTAATCGACCCGTTTGATATTGGAGACGTAGTGAAAATTCAAGGGTACAAAGGCGTTATTAAATCTATTAGTTTAACCAGAGTTGTCGTCGAAACATTTGATCGCATACCTGTGGAATTTTCAAATAGCACTATAATAAATTCTCAGGTTTTAAATTACACCATCCACTTGAAAAACAAAAAAAATTACTTCTCTGTTAGAAAGCAGCTACGTACACCTCAAGATGTGTCGTGGGCAAGATTGGACTTCTACGAAATGAGCGAAGAAGAGAAGAAGAAAGTGGAAGCTGAACATAAAGAGCTATTTGAAACATTGAGAGAAAAAAACCAATCAAAAATATACGCGTATAGATTTAATCTTCGATTTCCTTACAAGCGTTTTAGAATAATAGTGGAAGAAGTAAACCAATTATGCGAGAAATACAAGGAAGTATTCGGTTTCAAACCAAGGTTCCATATTATGGGATTTGGATACGAAATCATTGTCAAATTTCACCTTATCACATTAGATTGGATGAGTTTATTGAATCATCAAGCGGATTTTGCCGAAGAAATTTACAAAATTATTTCAAACACAAAAGAATTATAATCAGTTAAATTAAATCATATATACTAAGATCCAATATATCTATAGTTATAAAAGTATATGGAAAGACTAAGAAGAATTATGAATGATGAAGAAGTTTGGGAGACTCAAGTCGCGTTTCACGCTCGTCAGATTGTGTCCGCGTTAACTAAGTTTCCTGAAATCTCCAAAATAATAATGCTCATCAGGCATTCTCACATAGAGTCGTTAAATATCTACGATGATGGATTAATAGCACAAGGAAAAACTTTATCAGAAATGTTCGGCCAAAAATTACCTAAAAATCGCGAGATTAGACTTTACTACGGGCACTCACCGGCATGTTCGGAAACTGCTGAACAAATACTTGATGGATTCAAAGCTCAAGGAGGAGAGGGTCAATTAGTAGGGGAACTCTATCCGTTACACGATTTGGGAGCAAGTATGGATTTTTTGAAACAAGAATTGGAAAATTTCTCTGCTGATCAATTTATTTTTCGATGGGTTTCTGGGTTGTACCCTCCCGAAGTCATAATACCTTTCCTAACTTACTGTCAAGACGCAGCAAGCGAGGTTTTATTACGTGTAAAAGAATCCCCAAACAGGGCAATCGACATTCATGTAACTCACGATCTTCACATCATGGCATTACGGTTAGGATGGCTTGGATTTGCACCTAACGAGAAGTGGCCGTTTTTTATGGGAGGGTTAGCGTTTACCTTTGGAAAAGATAAAAGTTTGCTTTTCGATATTGATAACTTAATCAGCGTAGAATTTCCCTACTGGTGGCCTAACTTGCTATTTCTCTGAAAAAATAGATATTATTAAAAAAAGAAGTTATTTTCGTAAATACTACGCTGTCCAACCTAAATCTAATTCTTCAAGCGTCGTGTCCTTAGGAATTCCATTTTGATCCCAGCCCATATAATGATAATACCACTCTCTCCCTGCTTTCAATTTTTCAGGATCGAATGGTTTATCCGATAAGGTGCCTGTAGTATGAGGTTCAAACATTCTAGGAGGAAGCCAATCGTCCTCAACCGTTAATCCTTCTCTTAAATTAAAAATCCTTGCCATGGTAGTTATTCTCTCTCCCGCTCTCATTAATTCCCAAGCGTTCATGTTTGTTCCGGTTGTTGCTCGCATCATTTCGCTGACATGGTGTAGGTCCCAAGGTATGAACAGGCAAATTGATAGCGAATTTTTAAGAAAACAAAAGTTCACCTTATACGCTAATAACTTCGCTTTCTTTGCTCCTAAATTTTCTAAAGGAAGTGGCTCGTAAATACCTAGATGATGAACAGACCTTATTCCTATTTCACTAGTATAACCTGTATCGTGAATATTGTGCATGTGGTCTGCTCCAGTTGGAGATACCGCATACCCTAATCCTAATCCTAGCTTTAAACGAGGCTCGTGCATCGGGAGTTCTTGACCTTTTACATGGACCGCGAATTTCTCAGACTCTTTACCTATTTTTTCTGACATTCGTTTTACTCCTTCAGCTAAGAAATCTCCAAAACCTTCCCGCTTACATATTTTTTCGACCATTTTAACCATAGCTTCGGCGTTTCCAAAATTAAGCGTTACACCATCAGTATCATTTTCGGTCAATAATCCCTTTTCGAAGCATTCCATCGCGAAACTAATTGACACTCCCGCTGAAATCGTGTCAATAGAATACATGTTACATAGTTCATTAGCTTTAAGTACCGCGTCAATGTCGTCTACCCCACAATTTGACCCCAGAGCTGCCAACGATTCGTACTCAGGAACACCATACTTAGGATCCACATTAATTTCTCTTTTGAGAGGGTTTTTAAAGGATCGTTTACAGGTAACAGGACAAGAATAACACGTTTCCATTCGTAATCCAATTTTTTCATCAATCTGTTTCGGTTCAAGAGAAATTGCATTCTCGAACTTTCCATCGCGAAAGTTCCTCGTAGGTAAGTTTCCCGAAGCGGCAAATTGCTCGAGTCTTTCTGAACCTGTACCATATAGGAAGAACAATTTAGTTGGTTTGTAGAGCGTTTGATTGAAAATGTTTCTTAATTCTTTGAATTTATCTTTGTTAAAATATTGAATTTTATTTGTTCCTCTAACTGCGATTGCTTTGAGATTTTTCGATCCCATAACGGCTCCTACACCGGTTCTACCCGCAACGTATCTGATTTCGTTGATAACGCAAGCGTACCGAACCATATTTTCCCCCCCAGGTCCGATTTGGGTTATTCGAATGTAAGGGTCGTTTAGTTCTTCCTTAATTATTTTATCAACATCTCCAGTCACTTTACCCCATAAACGGCTAGCATCTCGTATTTTTACATCGTTGTTTCTAATCCAAAGGTACACAGGCTTCTCAGATTTACCCTCAATGATAATTGCATCGTAACCAGCTTTTCTAAGCTCGACACCCCAGTATCCTCCTACTTCTGCTTCAGCTATGCCTCCTGTGAGAGGAGACTTTGCTCCTACAGAATTTCGCCCCGTACCTGCTAAAGGAGCGCCCGTTACTGGACCTATTGCGAAAATTACCTTGTTTCCCTCACTTAAAGGATCTACGCCGGGTTCAAGCTCCTTCAGCAAGTAATAGGTGATTATACCTTGACCACCTATGTATTTTCGGTAGAACAAATCGTCAGGATTCTCGTTTGATATTTCTTTCTTAGAAAGATTAACTCGTAAAATTCTTGAAGCGTATCCAAATTCCAATTTACATACTTCCCGATATATTTTGAAACGATTTTATTGATATAAAGAATGAATTCAAATAAATCTTCGCAAAGAAAAAGTTCAATAGTTTCCTATTTATTCTGATAGTTCAGAATTTCTAAACTAAAAATGAATTATCTTATCTTGGCAACCCTTTAAGTGATAGTTAAAAATTGTGTGTATTTAGGTTGTTTTAAGGCTTATATTTGATAAAATTTCCAGTTTGATATTCTTGAAAGGCTAGAGTAAGTTCTTTGTTTGTATTCATCACTATTGGGCCTCTCCAAGCAACTGGTTCGTAAAGCGGTTTTCCGGAAACAAGCAAAAGTCTTAGATTTTTTGTACTAGCTTTGATCTGAACCATATCCCCATTCCGAAAGTGCACAAGATTTTCGCTGTCTATTAAATCACCGTCGGTTCCATCAAAATATCCTTCACCTTCAATTACATACGCAAATGCATTTTTACCATCCTTTATTTTGTGAGTAAAAACCTGATTTGCTGGAATCGACACATCTAAGTATTCAGGTTCCGTTATTATATCCGTAACGGGTCCACTTGTGCCATTAACCTCACCACATACGACTTTAACGACAATACCATTCTCTAACTCAACATTAGGAATTTGTTCGCTTTTAACATCGCGATACCTCGGGTTCATCATTTTGTGAGACGCGGGGAGATTAGCCCATAATTGAAATCCATCCATCTTGGGATCACCTGCGACTTTTTGTGGCATTTCTTGGTGAATAATACCGCTTCCGGCCGTCATCCATTGTACATCTCCAGCTCCAATTATTCCACCGTTGCCCAAACTGTCACCGTGCTCTATTTTTCCGTGTAACATATAGGTAATAGTTTCTATTCCACGATGGGGGTGCCACGGAAATCCTGCTACATAATCATCTGGATTATTGGATCGAAAGTCATCAAGTAGTAAAAACGGATCAAACATCGGGACATTGTAATAGCCAAAAGCTCTTCTTAGTCTAACTCCCGCTCCTTCTATGGTTGGGCGACTTCTGTAGACTTTATTAATTTTTCTTACTTTTTCCATATTTTAAAGACGACGTAGCAAAAATTTAAATAAATCTACTAAAAAATATTATTCGCCATGGGAAATTAGTATTAAACTATTAAAAGAAAAATTAAAAGTAGGAAAAAAAAGTTATAAGCGAGTACCACAGTTAGCGCAGAATAACGCATCTGGTGATATCGGCTTGCCGCACGCGATGCAAAACCTTTTTTGAGGATTTCTTGGAGCTGGGCGTAAGGGAGGTTGTGGCATGGGAGGTGGTTGTGGAGAATAAGGTTGATGATAAACGGGAGCGTAATGTCGTGGGTGGGGTGGATGGTATTTTTGCTTATAGCGTCTTTGATTTGGTAAGGGATCTCTGACTAATAAGTAAATTACGATACCTAAGAGACTAAACAGCAAGAGAATTAAAACCCATATACCAGCCTCCATATTCCGTTTTTGAGCATCCCTGTAAACCCATACAGCTATGGCTACATGGATGACAAGCGCAAGAAATACCACTAGAAACACGATAACTGCGATATACCAACCAAAGAAATAAAATCCTAAGTGTAACATCTTACCTCAAATTTGTGGTGTTGTTTTGAGTAAGGAAATGTGATATAGTAATATCACATATAGGTCTTAAATAATAGTTTTTCATTTAAACATTTAAAAGATTTAGAGTCCAATCTTTGAGGTTATTTTTTTATTGGCCTATAATGGGGATCTTGGGTTAATTGAACTAAACATGTTCGAATAACACTTTTAATTCAATTAAGATTTAAGGAATAATAATACTATATATGGAAAATCATTATGAGTAAAAAAAGTCTAAATATCATCCCTTCGGAAGTTGTAACCTTATTGAACTTATGCGAATATCAAGAGGGTTCAGTAGTAAGTAAAACTATAATTGACAAAGAAGTCGGAACTGTTACTTTGTTTGCATTTGATAAAGGGCAAGGATTAAGCGCTCACTCTGCTCCTTTCGATGCGCTAGTGTATATTTTTGACGGAAAAGCTGAAATTACCATCTCAAACGAAAAGCATATATTGGAGAAAGGGCAAATGATCGTAATGCCCGCAAACGAACCACACGCGTTAACGGCGTTGGAACGCTATAAAATGATGTTAATTATGATTAAGGCGTAATAGGATAAAAGTTAGCTTTCTATTTTCCTTCTTTTTTCTCAATATTATTACTTACTTTAATTTGCACACAATAGAGTTTTTATTAAATTGAAACTTACCGATCGCATCTTATCCCATATCTCTAAGTGAATGATATGAATAGTACAATAGATAAACCAAAAATGTTAAGTAGAAAAAAAATTGAAGTAAACCTAGAAGGCTGCACTAAATGTGGAATGTGTGTGGCTGAATGTCCCCAAAGGCTCTACTATTTTAGGGACGATAGTTTGGTCATTAGGCGCTCGTTTGATATGCTATGTATGGAATGCGGTCATTGCGTTGCGGTATGTCCCATTAACAATATAAAATTAAAGAGGTATTCCTCCGAAGAGATTAGAACTTTATCAGAGGATTACATATTACCAGATTATAACGAAGTATTAAACTTAATCCAATTTAGACGATCCGTTAGGCAATTTAAAGAAGAACCCATTTCGGAGGACCTATGGAAAAAACTTATTGAGGCTGGAAGATACGCTCCAACGGGTCATAATGATCAATTAATTTATTATACAGTTGTTCGAGATAAAGCCGTATTGAATAAAATTTCAGAAGAAATGACGAATGGATTCATCAAATTATCCGATATCTTTAAAGATCCAAACAAACGAGATCAATTTGACTCGAGGGTTCCAAAAGCGTATTTAAATATTGTAAAGGCTACTTTAGTTGGATTGCCAGCTATGTTAAAAGGAATCGCCCGTGGAGAGGAATTTTGGCGTTGGAAAGGAGAATTGTTAATCATACACGCACCTAAACAGACATTTACGCTAGAACAAGATTGTTCATTGGCCGCATGTAATATCATGCTTGCATCAAGTACATTAGGATTGGGAACTTGTTCGCTAGGCCTTTTGACAGTGGGAATTAACATGTTTGAGTCTTTGGCAAAAATTATTGAACTTCCGAAAAAGCACAGAGTAGGATACGCACTGGCAGTTGGTCTTCCAAAAGTTAAGTATTATAGAACAGCACCGCGTCGAACTGCGCGAGTTTCATGGTTATAATAGTATTCTTAAAAAAATATAATGTTCATGAAGTATCTCACTTTTTCTTCCCCATTTGGTAGCATAACTATTATTTGGAAAGGAAAAGCCCCTAAGATTAAGATACTTCGTATATTTCTTAGCGATTCTGAACGAGCTTCTGAAGATAAAGCATTCGATGATTTCAAATCGATTGAAAATGCATCAACTTCGTCAATTACAGTCCTTAAGAACAACATCCAGGAATTCTTAAAGGGTAAGGATATCAAGTTTGATTTAGGTATACTTGATTTCAGTATGTGTTTTAAAGTACAAGAAAAAGTTCTCCAAGCGGAATACCAGATTCCAAGAGGTTGGATTAGCACATACAAGCGAATTGCAGATCACATAGGAATAAATAATGGAGCTAGAGTTGTTGGAAACTCATTAGCCAAAAATCCGTTTCCAATCGTTATTCCCTGTCATCGAGCAATTAAAACTAACGGAGAGCTAGGGGGATTCCAAGGGGGTATAAAGATGAAACGAACACTTTTAGAATTGGAAGGGATAGAATTTTCAGATAAAGGGAAAGTTGTTACAAAAAGAATTTTTTATTGACTTTTAAAAAAATTAATATTTGTTTAAATTTTTGATATAAGCACGATTTTTTACTCCTTTAATTACAAAAGAAATAAAAATGGAAGAAATACATGCCAAAATATCTTGAATTATTGCCATCTGACAGAGGATATTGTAAAGTTTCTTCTATAATAGATTAAAGTTAGTTATAATAGTTTAGATATAATCTAGTAAATCATAATGATAATACCATTCAGAATTGATTTGAAAGATAAAATTGCTGTGATAACGGGTGGTGGAGGCGAATTATGCCGATACTTTTCTGAGGCTCTTGCAAAATGTGGAGCAAAAGTAGCAATACTTGATTTGCGAAAAGAGGCTGCAGAAAAAGTGGCAAAAAGTATTAATGAAAACGAAGGAATTGCCATTGCAATTCAGGCAGATGTTTTAGATCTTGAGAATCTACATAAAGCTGAAAGGATAATCAGAAAAGAACTTGGGCGTTGTAATATTCTCATTAATGGAGCAGGAGGAAACCATCCAAAAGGGACTACCTCAAATGAATTTTTGACTTTAGACGATTTAGAGTCTGAAAAGGAAGGACTCATAACTTTCTTTGATTTAAGTCAAAAAGATATTGAATTCGTGTTTAATTTAAATTTCATTGGAACCTTCCTGCCTATCCAAGTTTTTGCAAAAAATATGGTAAATCAGAAAGGTGCGATAATCATCAATATTTCATCAATGAATGCTTTTAAACCATTAACAAAGATACCTGCATATAGTGGGGCGAAAGCAGCTGTTAGTAATTTTACTCAGTGGCTTGCTGTTCACTTTTCCAAGGTTGGCATTAGGGTTAATGCGATTGCTCCAGGGTTTTTCTTAACAGATCAGAACCGCCTTCTTTTAACCAATAGAGATGGATCTTTTACACCTCGAGCGGAAAAAATCCTAAAGCAGACTCCTATTGGTCGATTTGGAAGACCTGAAGAACTCATTGGAACCCTTCTATGGCTCGTTGACGAGTATGCTTCTGGCTTCGTCAATGGCGTTGTAATACCTGTTGATGGAGGATTTTCTGCATATTCTGGAGTGTGAAGAAAAATAAATAATTTTTTTTAATAATTTAATAGTTTGATTTAAAAAATGAAGGGGATAAAGGTTGGAAATAGCATTTAGATGGTTTGGAGAGGATGATCCCATCCCTCTTGAATATATTAGACAAATTCCAAAAGTTACTGGTGTTGTTTCAGCTTTATATGATATACCTGCAGGTGATATATGGCCTTTCAATAAGATCAAAACGCTAAAAAATAAGATTGAAGCAGAGCGATTAAAATTTTCTGTGATTGAAAGTATTCCTGTTCATGAAGATATCAAGCTTGGTAATTCAAATCGAGACTTGCTTATAGAAAATTATTGCCAAAGTATCCAAAATATGGGTTATCTCGGAATAAAATATCTCTGCTATAATTTCATGCCTGTTTTTGACTGGTTTCGTACTGATTTAGCAAGGAGTAATCCTGATGGATCCAATAGCTTGAGTTACGATCATGGACAACTTAATAATGTCAATCTAAAGTCAGCTTCCTTAGAGCTCCCAGGATGGAGCGTCAATTATACAAAAAAAGATTTACGCAATCTTTTAAATGCGTATTCTAGAGTTGATGAGGAGGCTTTGTGGTCGAATTTAGAATATTTTTTAAAAAGAGTGGTTCCAATTGCAGAAGAATCTGGAGTGAAAATGGGTATTCATCCAGATGATCCTCCATGGTCTATTTTCGGTCTGCCTCGCATAATTACTGACGAGGAAGCATTGGATCGGCTCGTTAAAATAGTTGATAGTCCTTCAAATGGTATTACTTTTTGTACAGGTTCTTTAGGTGCTAATTTACAAATAGATCTGGTAAAAGCTATTCGGAGATTTGGTGCTTTAGGTCGAATACCATTTGTTCATTTTAGAAATGTGAAACATATTGAAGGAAGAGTTTTTTATGAAAGTAAGCATCCAACGGAATTTGGAGATATAAACATGTATAAAGTGATAAAAGCATTGGTAGAGGTTGATTTTGATGGAGTTATACGTCCTGATCATGGAAGGATGATATGGGGGGAGACAGGAAAACCCGGTTATGGATTATATGACCGTGCCCTTGGTGTCATGTATGTTGCAGGTCTATGGGAGGGAATACAAAAAAGCATCCATACCTCTCGAAAAATATAGAGCGGTTAGAAAAAGGAGTATATTGCTGGTAACATTAAAGATTTTTTGAAATTGGAGAATATTTAAAATGAAATTACAAAAATATTCAATAGGGACCGGAGACCGGTTTGGTCAACAGGGTAAAGCTTTATTAAGAGCTATAATTAAAGCACAAGAAAATGGTGTAGATGTTGCAATCGTGTGGAATAAATCTCACAGAGAGCATTTAATTACCAAAACTACCCCCGTTGATGTTTTAAAGGAGGCTCAAAATGCCGTAAGGGAATTAGGGTGGAATGGACCGTATTATGTAGACGCAGATCATGTTGGACTTTCTAATATTGATTCATTTATTGATTCAAGTAATTTTTTTACTCTTGATATAGCTGAATTTATTAATAAAAGGGCATCCAATGACGAGATAAACACCTTTATCGAGAAATATAAAAAGTACACCGGAGAAATATACATTTCAAATATCATGGAGCCTTTAAGGATCAACAAGGAGCAATTAAAAACAATTGTGGAAAAAAATCTTTTTGCTGTAAAGGAAGCAAGAAATATTTATCGCAAGATTAAGGAGAAAAAAAGTAAGGATGAGTTCATAATTGAAGTTTCGATGGATGAGACAAGCGAACCTCAAACACCCGTTGAAATATTATTTATTCTCGCAGCTATAGCAGATGAAAAAATTCCTATTCAAACAATAGCTCCAAAATTTTCGGGTAAATTTAATAAGGGCGTTGATTACGAAGGAGATATTAAGCATTTTTCCAAAGAAATAGAGCTCATATTAGCTGTAATCCAATTTGCGATAAATGAATTCTCCTTACCTGATAATTTAAAACTAAGCATTCACTCTGGAAGTGATAAATTCTCAATATATAATATTATTAATAAAGCTATTAAAAAATTTAACACAGGGGTCCATTTAAAAACTGCGGGAACTACTTGGTTGGAGGAGTTAATTGGGTTAGCTATGGCAGGAGATGATGGACTAGAAATGGTTAAAGAAATCTATATTAAGGCTTACGATCGATTCAATGAGTTGTGTACACCTTACGCCAATGTAGTAGATATTAATAAAAATAAATTACCTCGCCCTGAAATGGTAAAGAACTGGACTAGTGAAAAATATATAAGAGCTTTACAACATAACTTATCTTGCTCGGATTACAATCCAAATTTTCGACAAATGCTCCATATAGGATATAAAATCGCCGCGGAAATGGGCTCACGCTATTTAAAAGCCTTAAAAAAGTACAGAGAGATAATAGCTCAAAATGTTACTGAAAATATTTACGAAAGGCATCTTAAGAGACTATTTCTGTAATAAAAAACAAGGATTATAATAATTTAAATGTTAATAAAACAGATAGTTTTTAAGTTCTCATAATTTTTTATGCTTGATATAAATCTAAATTTATTCTAACTCGAATAATAACCATAAAATAAACCCTAAACCTCACAATTTATAATTTCAATGGATAAATCGTTTATACTGAGAGGGTACAAGCAGAATATATACTGGTGTAGCCCATACTATACAATCAGAAGATTGAATTACATCAATGATCTCTCGAAAAACCTCTTGGCTTTTTTCTATTTTTTTTATTTGTTGAGAAATGTTAATAATTTTTAGCGAGTGTTGTGGATATTTTTTTTGGATATATAAGATATACTACATAGTGACACTAAGGTCGCCTTTAGGGCTTCCATTAAAAACTGCAATTTTCATTTGGATTTCTCACAATTCAATAATTTATTGGTAAAAAAGATAGTAGATCAGAATTAATAATTATTCTTTCTTTTAAATTTGAATTGTGTCTATTAGCGATTGCATCTCTAATATTTTGTAAGAACTTACTTTAAACATTAGAGTAATTTAAGGCAAAATTAAAGAATTTTTTCAGGAAAAATATGTTTTTGTCAAGTCTTCTATAGGTTTAAATGATTGTAAATTACCATCCCAATTTATTAGAAACTCCCTAAATATAAATTCAATCTTATCCGTGTATTTTTTTAATAATAATTCAAGAGTTTTTATCTTTAAATCTGATATTAAAACACCATAAATATGCATGCTAGGATATATTATAATGTAATTCTCTCCCCTTTTAATTATAGAAATGCCCTCAGAATCAGAAATTTTATCTAACATTATTTTTATGCTGACAATTAAACCTGCGAATGTAGAATCTTCAATTTGTATCTCAAACTTTTCGTAGGATTTCTTAAAGATTAACAAACCTGATTCATGAAGCACTAATATATATTTTAAGTGGTCCTTCCAATCGTATTCGGAATAATTAGGACTTAAAAATAAAGAGATTATAAATGAAAGTGCACCTATTAGCTGAAAAATGTCTCCAATAAACCTAATACTCAGGGAAAATAAGTAAACCATTATTCGAGTAGTGAATAGGTATCCAACTGCAACTAAAACAATACCGATAACAAATAAATAAATCGCAAAGTGATATTTAGTGATGTTTTTCTTTGAATAATACTTTGCATAGATCTCTCTAGTAAATCCAAAAAATAAAAGCATGAATGGAATCCAAGAAATTGAGGATACAATAGCACCATATTCTAAAAAGAATATAAAAGTTATGATGTAAAAACTAATGATTATTGAAAATATTACGCTAAATAGTCTTTTGAATAAAAAAGTAATATAATTTTCGACAATAAGTACAAAAATAAACGTGAAGCTAATTAAAAATAAATATCCGATGTTTAAGATAAATGTTCTTATTAATTCGTCAGTAATATAAAAATCTCCGATAACTATAAAAAACCACATTATAGAGTATCCGAAAAATAACCAAGTATAAGCTTTTTCATAACGCCCTCTCCCTTTTTTCTTTTCAGAAAGTAATTTAGATATAAAGACAAGGGTTAATTCAAAAAAAATGAATATCAGAAACCATTCAATAATTAATAGAGGGATTCTTAAATCACCTGAAATTGGAAATACCCTTTCTTGATTTATCATTTTTTTAAATTTCTGTAAGTATATCTTTTAATACTTGATCAAAAGTTGAGAATAGTTTTTCTTCATTACCTTGTATTTTGCTTAAATTTACTATTAAATCGCGATATAGTTCTTGAAATTTTTCAATAATTAGGTTGAAAAAGTAGTTCATACTTTTTAACTCACTTTTAATTTGAAGCATGTAAATCAGTGAAGAATATTCTCCTTCTCCTGCTTTAATTAGAATGATGTAATTTTTTTCTTTAATTTTTTCGATTAATCCATCTTCAGATTGCGAAATACTTTTGAAAATAGTATTGATACCAATAATACCTCTTGAAAATAAGAATTCATTTTTATCTGATTGTGTAGAGATTTTACTAGTTGGATCTTCTAACCCACTCTCAAATTTATAATTATAGAGAAGGTTAAAATCCAATCTATTAATTATTGAAACTTGAATTAGGTTTTTCTTCCATTCCATCTCAAGGATAATAGGAAATCTGAAAATACCAAAAAATATAACACAAAGGGAGATAAGAATTAAAGGAATATATATTGTATTGATAATATCTTGAAATCCGAAGGGATAAAATTCACTAAATTCTTCTGCTCCAAATAAAACAATAATTACAAGTAAGAATTCTCCAATAATTATGAAAATCAATCTTTTTTTCATATTACCAGTAACAATCGTGATCAATTTAGCATGAAAGTAAGACATGTAAACAATTCCTGGTATGATGGATAATATGATTAAGGAAACACTTATTATATAATCAGTCTGAAAGATAAAGATTAGTACTGAAAGAATTATTGCTAAAACTAAAATGATCCTTGATATCCAAACATTTACGATTATGTTAAAACTCTTGGATGAAATTATAATTTGAAAGCATAATACTCCAATCGCAATTAGTATATGGGACATGTAAATAATTACGAGTTTCATGATAGTTACTTCGAGATAATAATAATTAATGATTCTTAAAACCAATCCAACTAATCCAAAACCATATAATAATCCATAAGCAAGTAGAATTTTATTTAATCCTACATTTGATGGCTTATATTTAAAATAGTAGTAAATAAAATACCCAGCAATTTGACATCCGTCAAATAGAATTATTAAAATTAAGGGTAAGTAAATTTCTTGTATGTTAAGTTCCATTTTTTATTTTAAATTAATTTAATACTATTTTTCATCGCATTTTATTATAAATAATAAATAAGATATAAACAGCTGTAATAAGTATATACTATAAATTAGTTTCACCTTTTATATCATTTAGGTTTAATGTATTTTCTAACTAACGATTAATTTAAATAAAATTTAAAAATAATTTTAGGATTTGATCCTTTATTGATCAAGATATAGCGTTTAAAATTGTTGTCTTTGGCGAGATAGAGGAATTAAAAACAAATTTTGTCAAACTGTTCTTACCTAATTGGATAGAACAAGATATAGAAAATCCTATGGGATTGAACATTGGCTCGAAAAAGATAATAATTGAGAATTTTAATATTCTAATTCAGATTTGGAACATAAAAGGCGGTCCCAACTTCAAATTCTTAATTCCTACATATATTAGAGGATCTTCAGCGGGAATCTACTTATACGAAATGCCAAGCAAAATAGGAATTGATAAACATATCGACTGGGTAGAAACATTCCTAAAAAACATGTTAAATTCAAGCAAAAAAATCCCATTGACAATGATAGGATTTAAAAGAGAAAGGGAAGAAAATTATATAATTCAGAAGGAAAATTTCCTAAAATCGTTTCAAAAATATGATATATTCCAATATTACGAACTTGAACAGATAAACGAGCAGATGGTTTCAAAAATATTTTTTACGGTAATCAAACAAATTTTAAGAATAAACGGATTCATTTGAAATAAAGTTATTACTGGAAGTTTATTTAAAAATGTGAATAATCAAACCTTAGTCGTCTTACTTTTAATTCACCGCTTGACAGTATTACTATAATTTGGACGGGGAAGGAACCTGAAATGAAGCTACGGTGAATAATCTCAATTAGACACTTTTTTAGTATAGTTAATTAAAAAAAATAAAGAAAAACAGTCTCAAAGGATTTGGTAGACTGAATCTGTGTGAGTTTAATAATCTTTCTTACCAGTTTATTTCCAATTCTTTAAATTTGGGTATTATTTTTTGCCAACTTATTCCAGTAGAAATCTACCTTAAAGTTTATTAGAAAGAAGTGATTATATTAATGTATGCCAATACATAATATAAACTCTAACTCAGATTTGAGTTTGGGAATTAAATCACTTCTTTCTGATGAATATATATTGTCATTTTATAAAAAGTTTTGCAATGCGATCGTATCTCGGATGTGGCGGTTCAAGCGAGCTAAAAACTCGAGATACCGCGATTCTGACTTTCTGAAGGTATTCTTCTTTTCGGAAATCATAGGTAGATCCATACACGACAGTAGTGAAATGTTAAACGGTTATTATTTCAGTAAAAAAAGAGGGCGACGCAAGAGATTTTTGGATGGGCGATTTCGACGCGAAATACCCCATCAAACTGAAGTAAACAAATATCTTCGTAAGATAGGTTTGAAAAAAGCTCGGAATATTTTGCGAGAGTGCCTGGATGAACAACTTAAAGAAGCGTTAACAAATGGGCTCGTATCTTCTAAGGTTAACGTGCTCATCGATTTCACAGAGCATCCTTATTACGGCAAACGAGAGGATAACATGATAAAGGGTACGAATCGACAGAAAGGTACGAAGAAAATGCGCCATTACCTCGCGTTTTCGCTGCTTTCTCGTAACGCTCATCTTTATGCCGGATTAGAACAAGTACCGACGGGTCAATCTAAGATTCCTATTATTCTAAAAGTTCTCGATCACCTGCTCGATTTAGGGTTTGAGCTAAATTACGTGTTAATGGATCGAGAATTCTATAGAGCAGAGCTTTTAGACGAAGTTAAGGGAATGGGTGGAAACATCTTAATTCCCGCTAAGCAATACGAGATAGTAAAGCGGTTTGTTTCCGAATACATCGAGGGTAAAGCGGGTCGGGTGAGGAAGTACACCTTTTCCTCTGCAACCGAAGCAAAATACCGTTTTTTCGCGCATGTTTACCTGATAATAACAGCTAAACGAGGATATTCGCTTCAAGGCGTTAAACGAGACTACAGAAACGGTAAAATCACCCTAAAGGACGCTCAACACAGGGTGTTTACCGTTATGACTACGGAGAAACCGAAGGGAAAAACGAGCTCGTGGGCGTCCCGCGTTTCGCGGTTTTATCGTCGGCGGTGGATGATCGAAACGGGATTCTCCGACTTAAATCGGATAAACGCGCGATGGCGGTCAAATCACGATGGCGTGCGTTATTTAGATGTGCTAGTCCGCATGCTCCTCTACAATTCGTGGAAAGCGAATAAAAAACGCCTTCAAATTAGCAAATTATCGGTTATATCTTCCAAGAGTTTAACGCTTTACCAAAATCAGGAACGGTTGATGCAAGCGTTTCTTATAATGCTCACAAAATCACGGAGGTGAGAGGTTAAATAGCGAAATTTGTCGGTTAACCGACCACGATAAAAAAGAGATAAAAAAATAAATAATTAAATACTGGGAAAAAAAAGAGTAAAAAAAGTATTTTATTTTAAATCTCTATCTTACAGCTTCAAAATAAATATACCATTGCTCGTCGTCCTCTATGTAGTCTGTTCCCAAATGTTTATGTTTGGTTTGTTTTGCTAAATCTCTTGGAACAGACTCGCTTGCGGGTTTATAGTCTGTTATTACCTTTAACACTGTCCCAGGTCGCATTTTCATTAATTGCTTTTTTGTTTTTAACGCAGGAACAGGGCAGACTAATCCGCAGACATTTAATTCTTGGTCAAATTTCATATTAATCTCTCCTTGGTTTTTAAGTTTTATAATTATTAGTCACATGCGACAGAAAATAATGGTTCTTCCATGTCGGGGTCAGCTTTCATTTCAAATTCCATAAGCTGAACCAATCGAAGAGCCTCATATCTAACTTTCTTTTGGCCAAGTCCAGTATTTTGAGCGATATCGCTTACTGTGCTTGGTCCTTGAAGGCTTACGTAATCTAACACTTGAGTTCTTGGAGTTTTTTCGAAGTTTATTAGGTCTCGCTTCGATTTAAGGTTGATAGCTTTATTTACATCTTTTTCGTTTACTCTTCCTTGGTCGAATAATCCCTTTGTGATCGCGTTATCCACAAGTTCTTTACCCTTTTCTGTCCAAGCAACTACGGTTGTGTATCCCTTTTCTGCGCCAACTTCACCAGCAGTTAGGTCAGAATAAATTGCTGGAAAGTCTTGGCAATGTGAACAGAAGTGATTACAACTAAGACATCTTCTTGCTTCTTGTAATGCCATATCTTCGTTGAACATCTCATCTATTTCGTCAAAAGTCCATTGTATTTCTTCTGTAGCTTCACTTAAACTCTCGGGTTTTTGGGAATAGTCTTTAGGTGGCTTACGAGGTCCGGTGAAGAACATTTTACTCTGAAATATTCGTCCAGCTTCCAAATCTTCACCTTTCAAATACCTATCAATGGATATGGCTGCTTCTTTTCCATGAGCGATACCTGCGATCGCTACAGCTTTAGAATTCGAAACAATGTCACCACCCGCAAATACTCCCGGAATATCGGTTTCAAACGTAACTGGGTTAATTTTTATCTTATTTCGTTCCTTCTCAAGTTTGTTATCCGTTGCCACATCAATTAAATCGAAGTCTACTGCTTGACCTACTGCTATGACGATAATATCAATGGGTATCTCATAATCAGAACCTTCAATTTTGTTAAGTGGTCGTCTACCTGTATCATCAGGAGTACCCCACTCGATATTATAGCAGTTTAGGACCAATTTCCCCTCTTCATTTTGGGTTATTTTCGAAGTTGAGGTTTCAAAGTGATATTTCATGTACTCGTATTCATTCTCAGGAATGTCTTTAAGTACAAGTTCGAGTTCCTTTTCGTTCATTATGTCTACAAGATGAACTTTCTCCGCTCCAAGTCTCAACGCAGTTTGAGCAACATCTACAGCTACGGGTCCTCCTCCAATGATACCAATAGTTTTACCTTTAAATTCATCTTTATTCTCCCAGTAGCGGTATTTTCTATCCATCAGAAAATTAATCGCTACATGAACATTAGGTAAATCTTCTCCTTCTAATCGCAAAGTTCTTGGTTTGTATTGACCAGTAGCGATGAAAATAGCTTCGTACCCTTCTTTTCTAAGGTCTTCGATGGTCATATCGGGACCTAACGGTTTGTTCAGCACAAGTTCGACACCAGCATCGGTAATAGATTTCACATCGTAATCCAACACGTAATTAGGTAAACGGAATTGGGGAACTCCAAATCGCAGCATACCTCCTGCTTGATCCGTTTTCTCAAAGATAGTAGGTGCATACCCCATTCTCCCCAAGTAATGTCCAGCAGTTAACCCAGCTGGTCCAGAACCGATAATAGCCACTTTCTTTCCGTCTTTTTTAACCGTTTTCTTGACTTTATGCTCGTGTTCCATTTCCCATTCGGTTACGAATTTTTTTAACTCTCTAATCGCTACAGGATGGTCGTCGCCAATTAAGGTGCAACCGTGCTCGCATTCGTTTGTACAGATTCTTCCACAGATTGAAGGTAATGGATTATTTTCTCTAATTAAATCAACTGCCTCTTGATATTTCCCTTGACGAATCAACGATATATAACCTCGGGCATTTACACCTGAAGGACAATTGTTGCAACATGGGGAACAAACTAATCCTTTATCAGTTTCTTCTGTTCTCATTTGTGAATTGCAGAACAAACCAATTTTTAGGATCTCTCTATTCATTTCCTCTTCGATTTCTGCTGCGCCTCTCATTTCGCAAGGGACTCCGACTATTCCAACAGAATCGTAGGTTTCACCAGTAAGTTCTACTAATCGTTCAAGTACTCCAGAACGACCATATATAACCCCAGCTTTCTGTATCACCTCTTTAGGATTTGATACTATATCTGCTTTTGGTTTTTCCTCAACATCTTTAACCATAACTATTTCTTTGAGAGTCTCGTTTTCTAGTAATTCTTTAGCTAAAGTAGTAACAAATCCACCACTTGATGCATTAGCTAAAATTTCAGGATTTTTCGTTCTTAACGAATACAGTGCTAACGGTTTCTTTTCCTTAAACTTTTTCTGAATCACTTGAGGACACGATTGATAGCATTTACCACAATCTTCGCCGTTTCTTTCGAGAATACAATAATCTTTTAACACTGGTCTTGCGATTTCCATGTTAATGTGCTTGCACGAACCGGCACATAAACCGCAGCCTTGACACAAACCAGAATCTATAATTTCACTTTTTAGTAATTCGAAACTCATTTCTATCCCTCTTTAATTATTATTTCTTTTACAATACCGATTGGATCAATCGTAAATTCTACTGAACCATTTTTATAGGTACCTTCAACCACATCAAAAACATGGGTTTTATAATCTTCAAAATTATCATTATCGTTTATTTGCGACTTAAAACCTCCGTAATAAAGGTTGGATAAATTCATGTTTCCACCTATTCTTCTGATTTCATCTGTCACCTTCTTGTAATCTTCCGGATCCTTGCTTTTAACCACTTGTTGCAGTTTGTTTTCTAATTTTAATAGAATATTTCTGTATTTCTTCGTTTGTTCGCTTACTTCAATTTGATTGGCTTCTTCGTAGGTTTCTATTATTTTTAGTGTTAACGAGATCGAATGGTCGCCTCCTAATAATCCTGATATTAAAGGTAATTCTTCAATTAACCTACCTGTAAACACATCCTCAAGCAAAGTTCCTGAGGAAGGGATTCTCCCTCGTGGAAGTCCCGAGGTTGGTAAGGTAAACCTAAAGAAGTTTCCTAACACATCTGGTAAACTGTCTGTGATATCATCGTCTTTATCAGCGAGTTTATCGGTGGCTCCTAATTCTGAATGTTCGGTAGCAACTTCGATGTTTCCCATCAGGGTGCCAAACATCCCTAACATTCGTACTCCTGAACGCTCTCCTATTGGTTTGCAGCCCCTACAAGGTGCATTGTAATCAATGCAGCGTTCCTTGCACTCTTTTGCAACAAAACCGTTACAGAGGTATCCAAGATCGTTAAAACATTTAGTCTCATCTTCTAATTCTATCTGGCGTTTAATTTCGTCTAAGTAATCACAAGTAGTTTTCCTGCTACATACAAGGCACAGATTTTTTAGTTTTGGAGTTACTTCGTTATCAATGACTAATTTTAACTCTTCGACTTCACCAAGACATCCATTTACTTTTTGTGCGTCTTCAAGGAATTTATTCAACGGAGAAATATCGTAACCTCGTTGATTTGCTAAAGCAAAGATTCCTCCAGTGGTAGCGCAATTTCCATAGCCGATTACCTTTTTAGAGTTTACATTAATTTTTTCCAATGTACTTCTATCCTCTGGTAAAAGGTATCCAGTTATTATGGACACATCAGTTTTCGCTTCATTCCAGTTTTTTGGATCGTCAATGAACTCTATTTTATATTTAGACTCACTTTTTAACAAAATGGCCTCATTGAAGCACTTATTACACCCATTGAATTGAAAAATTCTAACATCCATCTTTTATCGTCCCCTCCTGTTTAATTGCGTCTGCTAACCGTATCACGATATCTTCGAAATCTCCAACAGCAGTCTCTCCTTCGGCTGCTCGAGAGGTATACTGATTGACGAATTGGTCGCTATAGCCTAACTCTTTGAAAACCTTTTTCAAAAGCTTGATTCTATGCATCGATAAAATGTTTCCATTAAAGAAATGGCACGCACCTATACAACAGCCTACGCAGGCTACAGCATCAGCTCCACTACCTAACGCATCCATAATTTGAATAGGTCCAACCTGACCAGTACACTGGACTCGAACGATTCGAATTGCCGGATTATACGCCATTCGTGCAACTCCAGCGGTATTTGCCGATCCCTGGCCGCACTCGTTGCACATAAACACGACAATGTTTTCCATCTTTTCAAGTACTTCTGGTTCGATATCTTCACAGCTCATCTTCACAAACTACACCTCCACCTGATACTGCTACTATTTCATCTAGCAGTTGCTCATCGCTAAAGTTTAACAATTGAATTGCCCCCGTAGGACACGCGGGCATGCACATACCGCACGATTTACATGCTACTTCGTTTACCATCGGCGTTCCATCGTCGCTTATTTCGATTGCGGCTGGAGAGCAGACGGTTTTACACAGTCCGCACCTAACGCATAAGTCAAAGTCGACCGAAGGAATTAACATCTCTTTTTCAATATATCCCTTTACCAAAGGAGCAGCCGCTATCGCCGCAGCGTTTCCTGCTTGGGCTACTGATTCGGATATATCTTTTGGTCCTTGAATCGCTCCCGCTAAGAAAATTCCTCCCTTACTGCTTAAAGTAGGATTCATTTTAATGTGAAATTCTTTTAAAAACCCCTCCTTTGATCGTAGCACGTGAAGCTTCGATCCTAATGGACCAATTCCTTCTGGTGGGACCATCGCCGCCGATAGTACGACCATATCCGCTTTTAACTTCAACGGGGTCATGCTTAACGTATCTTCGACAATCACTCTTAGTTCTCCTGAGATTGGGTCTTTCAATATTTCTGATGGGCGCCCTCTGATAAATCTAACTCCTAGCTCTTGAGCGGATTTATACAACTCTTCAAAGTTCAATCCGGGAGTTCTGATATCTATATAACAGATGGTAACTTCAGTATCGGGGTACATTTCTTTTATAATTCTTGCGTTCTTAACCGCGAATTTGCAACACACACCCGTACAGTACTGATTTCCAACTTGGTCGTTTCTACTACCCACACACTGTATCATGACGACGCTTTTAGGAATTTTTGCGTCTGAAGGTCTTAACACTTGACTGTTGGTAAGCGAACCAGGAGCTAACATTCTTTCCAACTTTAATTGTGTAATAACATTTTCGTATCCTTCTTGACTATAATGATAGGGTTCAATTTCAGTAGGATCATATTCATCGTATCCTACTGCCACAACAATCGAGCCAACTTTGAAGGTTTTAGTTTCTGTTTCCATAGAAAAGTCAACCGCTTGAACAGGGCACACATTAATACACGTATTGCATTCAATACAATTCTTTTTGTCTCTTACATAAGTTGCGGGAATCGCTTGAGGATATGCTTTATATATTGCTTTTCTTATTGACATTCCACCATCCCATTCGCTTGGAACTTCAACGGGACAATGAGCGGCGCATTCTCCACAAGAAGTACAATTATCTTTTACATATCGAGGTTTTATTTCCACTTCAACTTCGAAATTTCCCATTGAACCATCTACATTTTTAATTTGAGCGTTTGTATATAGTTCTACAAGTGGATGATTCGCTACTCCATTAGTCAAAGGTGATATCGAACACTGCGGACATTCTAAAGTTGGGAACGTCTTGTTAAGTTGAGTCATGTGCCCGCCAATTGTCGATAACCTCTCTATTAAGTACACAGGAATTCCTAGTTCAGCAAGATCGTACGCGGAACGAAGTCCCGCAATACCCGCACCGATTACTAATGCAGCTTTCGTGGTGGGGATTTTTCGAGTCTCCACATCTTCTAACTTTCTCGCTCTGTTCACGCCTGCCGTAATTAGCTTTTTAGCTTTATCTGTGGCTTTGTCCTTTTCCTTTTGATGAACCCAACTGTTATATTCTCTAATGTTTACCTGCTGGTGGCGATGCTTATTAAGTCCCATCTCTTGAATTGCGTTCGCGAAAGTTCTACCGTGTTGATTCTTTGAGCACGAGGCAACTACGGTTCGATTTACGCCCAATTCCTCGATAGAATCCTTAACCATTTGGACTCCTGGTTTACTGCACATGAACATGTAATGCTCTGCTTTTACTACATTAGGCAAGGTTTTAGCGTACTCGGCGACTTTAGCGACATCAACGGTACCCGCTATATTGTGCCCGCAGTGACACACAAACACTCCAATTCGAGGTTCTTCTTCTCCTTCGGACTCCACTGAACCCTTAATTTCGTCAGACTTTTTTACTTTGTCTATAATCGTCATTTAAATTGCCTCCTCTTCTTTTACCTTTTCTCCACCAAAAATAAAGTCTCTTCCCATCATTTGATACTGCAATCCCACAAACTCCGCATCCATTCCCATGCAATACGCAAGTAATTGGGATAGATGAAATACAGGGTAATCGTAATTACACCCTTTATTTTTGTTGAGGTAATCTTGACCAGTTTCAAACTGCAAATGACAGAATGGACAAATGTCTAATATAATATCGGGTTTCACTTCGTCGATATTCTTCATTTTTTCTCCAAAGATCGTCATGCTTGAATCTCCAGAATAAGCTTTTACGCCCCCACCTGCACCACAACAAGTAAGTTGCTCTTTGAATCTTACCGATTCAATTCCTAAGACTTCCACGAAATCTTCGATAATAGTAGGACCTTCTGAGCTTTCGATCTCTCGTATTCTCGTTGGTTTTAAAAAGTGGCAACCATAATGAATTGCGGCTTTTAGATTTGCTTTACGAACAATGTGATCTTCTATGCCCCATGGTCCAATTTCGTATCCAAGCACTTCAGCGACATGTCTAACATCAATAGTTCCCTTGAATTCGTAATCTCCAATTAATTTTAATTTTTCATTTACTAGATTGCGATGCTCTTCGTTTTCTTTTAGGTGCTTGTTGATTTCTTGAAGCGTTCCAAAACATCCGTTGCAAACGGTTAAAATGTCTGCGTCCAGTTGTTCTGCGATGCATATATTTCGCGCTCCCGCTACCATCCAATCAAACTTATTGAACGAGCGGAAAACTCCGGGTGCTGGACAGCAAGTAGCTCGTTCCATTTCTAGTATCTCGTAACCGAGCTTTTCCATTACAAATTTAGTTGATTTTTCGATGGCAGGGTAACGATTTGGCATTATACATCCTAGAAAAAACGCAAATGTGTTTTCTTTAGCCATTGATTACTTCTCCTCCTTTTTCTTCTCCTCCTTAACTGGAGGTAAATCGAACATATGTTTTTCGAAATTTTTTAGATCTTTATCGTCCCCCTCCTGCTTAAACCTGAACGCAGTAGGAGGTAATTCTTCGAGTCCTAATTCGACTCTTCTCTTTCTAACTTCGTCATTTATAGGTACCGCGTGCCCGAAGTTTTTTAAGTATCCTACAACCGCTCTATGGTTGGGAGAAATATTCCCTAATTTAGTTGCATAATTTCGCAACTCCATAATAACATCTGTAGGTCTAACGTCACGTGGACACCTTTCGTAACATTGATAACAAGTAGTGCATAACCATATATCTGGATCTTTAAGAACTGAGAGGTCTCCTAAAAGGACCTTCCTTACAATAGATCGGGTCTTCAATGCTGTCCAACGACCACTTTCGCAACTCGCTGTGCAGGTTCCGCATTGAATGCAAGACCAGATATTTGATCTTCTTTCTATCCTTTTAAAAAATTCACTATCAAAATCTTCGTCCGTTTTAAATTCCCGAACGCTTTCTTCTCTAACATCCGACATTTTTACATCTCCATAAAATTAAAAAAAAAATATTAAAATTTGATTATTTTATAACGAAACGATTTGTCCGCCTTCACTCATTTCCAAGAAAGACGCGGCACCAACAGGATCTTCTGCTTCTTCGATTATGTCCTCGCGCTTAATTCCCATTAATTGCATGGTCATTTCACAAGGATATAACTTCATATTACCGTTAGCAATAGCTTCTTTAATTAAACCCCATGGATCTTCGATGCCAAACTTCTTTAACCTTTTAGTAAACATTTTAGCTGCCATACCTTTCATTGGAAAAGGCATTCCAGCAACTTTAGGTTTTTTTCCTTTCTTTAAAAGCTCTAAACCCCAAAAAGTAAAGAAGAAATTCATTTTCATATCCATGGCGTCTCCAGTCGTGCCAAGGATCATCATCATTGCGAATTTTTCGAATGATTTATCCTTTACGATAAAATTTACTGTTCCGTTTCCGTTTTCAGCCATATATTACACCTTTTTTTTAGATTTTACTTACTTTTTATGTTTTTTTTTTTGACGTCAAAAAATTGACCGTTAATTTTTTCTTAATACTTATTATTTCGGTTATCTACATCCACGAGATAACTTTTGGCGTAGTATCAATTACATCTACAAGATCGCCATATTCTATGAGTTTTACTTTGTTGTGAATATTTTCTTCGGTTATTCCGCGAGCGATTAAATCTGATTTAATTGCGAACATAGAAAGATCTAAGCTAAGGAGTTCTTCCATTTGTTTTGGGACTCTACCCCTTGTAGAGATACCGATAACACCATCGTGGATTAACACTAATCCGAGCTTTAGGTTTTTATTTAATTGAAGCTTCAGAATTGGAAGTAATCTGTCTAATTCTCTGCCGTATCTAAAGCTAAATCCAAATAAATAAACCAAATCAAGATCTGCCATTTTTTTCTCCACCTTTGTTAATACTTGAAGTATGTATCTGTAGTATCTAATATGTCGATTAATTGTACCATGTTAACTACTTTCAGACCTTCGTACTCGATTAGATCGTCAATTGTAAATCCAAGTTCGTCCAGCGATTCTTGAAGCACTATAATCTCTAAGTCTGATAACTCCGCCATTTCTATTGGTTCGTCGTAAGAATCTACCCCAACTGAAGTAGGTTTTGCGGTTTTGCTTAGTAAATGTACTGCGTCCCCCATTAGAATCACTTTACAAATGATTTCCTCTCCTAATCCCATAAATCCGGCCCCTAATCGAAGCGCTTCTCGAACAGAGTTTTTTCCGATTGGGGATCGATCGCACAATATTGCAACTGATTTAATCATATCTTTTATCCTCCTGTTCCAAATATAATTAATTTATCAGATTCAGCAGTCCAGTTCGAAAATTCTCCTAAACCTTCTTCGATTGCACCGTTTATAAAACACTGTTCGTTTAATCCGCACAACCCTATCCAAGTAGTACAGCCTGCGACGGTAATATTGTTCTTTGTAATGAATTCCTCTAATTTTGCGGGTAAGTTCCTCACCGTTATTCCCGTTTCAATGTCTTTTTTTATGTTGTAAACCCCACTTCCATAAAAAAATATACCTTTGATCTGATGCCCCTTTTCGAGCACTGCTGTAGCCAGATTTATAAGAGTATCCGTTGCTTCGAATTTATACGGTTCCGTTGCGATGAAAAATGTATACAATGACATACTTTTCGTCCCCGTTGTTGCTTCTCTAAGCTTTTTTTATGTGAAAAGTAATTCTTTCACCATCTTCTTTACTATCGAGTAGCTCGTCTCCCGTTTTCTTTAGTAACGCGGGTACATCCTTTAGCGCACCCACATCATTTACAATTAACTCTAATACGTCCCCAGAGTTCATCTTCTTCAATTCCTTTTTCGTCATCAATACTGGCATTGGGCATTTTTTACCCAAACAGTCCAAAGTTACTTGAGCCATTTTTTCGCCTTTTATAGTTTTTTTTGTTATTTTTTTCTTTTCTAATAGCACAAAAAAATATAATTGTGAATTAAAGCTAAATATTAAAAAACTCTCTTCGTATTTAAACTTATATCACAAAAGAATTTATAAATCATAAAAAATAGCAAAAAGTGTAAGTGAAAAAGTGAGAAATGTCACTTATCGAAAGTTTTAAAAACTTGTGTAGAGATATTATATTTAGATTTTAAAAATACGAATATATATATTTGAAAATTAGACGCCACTAAAAAACTGAAGCGGTTATACCTGATAACCGGTGAAATAAAATATGGTCAGCGTACCCGAAGTATACGAGTTGGACGAGAAAGATAAGGCGATCTTGCGATTGTTACAAGATGATGCAAAAATTCCTTTGCATAAACTTTCCAAACACACCGAACTAAGTACTACCGCTATTAGAGCGAGGCTAAAGAAGTTAATAAAAAGCGAAATTATAAAACAATACGTCACTTTGATCGATTGTAGGAAAATTGGATACCGCGAGATGGTGTTGGCGTCGCTGCGAGTGAATTCTTCCAAACCTTTAAACAAACTAAAGGAAGAGATTGAACACATGGAAATGATCAAATACGCTTACGTGATAACCGGAGAATATCCGTTATTCATCATGGCAAAATGTCTAGACCATCAAGATTCCATGAGTCTTATCGAGAAACTTCGAAACCTTCCTGGTGTGGAAGAAATAAAAACTCAGATCGTGTTAGATCGCATCAAAGAAGACCACAGCATTATTATCCCTGATTAAATATTATCGAAACACGATTCCTATAGTATTAATCACTGCTTTATTACTTCATGACACCTTTTATTTTAAAATTTTTCTGATTTTTGAACTTACAGAAAGGAATCCTGCGTCTGAAAATATGTTAGTGATAATTGGAAAAGACCTAAAAGTTAATAATCTTGAGGAGTTATTTAAATTAAATGCCAGTTGAACCCAAAATTGCAGCCACTGTAGTATTATTACGTGAGAGAGTGCCAGATTTTAAATCTGATGATGACTGTGAATTTGAAGTATTCATGGTTAAGCGTCATGAAAATGCAAGGTTCATGAGTGCGCATCACGTATTTCCGGGTGGTGGGATTGAAGCACAAGATATGACTCTAGAATCAAGGGTAAGAATAATCAGTCCAGATAAAGATGTTCTATGTAATGTTAAAGAAGTATGTGATGAACCATCTGACCTATGGATAAATGCAATTCGTGAACTTTTTGAAGAAACAGGGATATTGATCGCAACGAGGGATAGGAAAAACATTATTGAAATAAATAGGGAAAACATCACAAGATTTAAGATTTATCAAGAAAAGCTTCAAATGGAACAGATAACTATGACAAATATTCTAAAAATGGAAAATCTTTATTATGCTGCGAATCATTTGAAGTATTTTGGAAGATTAATCACCCCCAAAATATCTCCTATACGATTTGATACTCAATTTTTCCTATGTAAATTTCCTCAGAATCAAAGTATTAACTTATTTGGAGACGAACTTACAGAAGGATTGTGGGGCTCTCCAAGAGAATTAATCAAATTATTTCGAAAAAAAGAGATTAAAATAATTTTTCCTCAATATTCAACCCTTAAACGACTTAAAAAATTTAAAACTATTTACGACGCCTTTACTAATTCGAAAAATGGTTTCAAAGTTGTTAAAGTGGAGGATTTTCGATTTTAAAATTTTAAAAATCACTATTTCTATTAACATAAGTTAGTCATTTCCAGCATATTTACAAAAAAAGGATAAATATTAGTTAGTTTTTATTAATATAGTTTAAGAATGCTTTCACTATAACATGAAATCTTTCATCTGGTACAACAGTTAGATGATTACGTCCTTGAATTTGGAAATGGCATGCTCCGGGCATCGCTTCTGCGAATATTGTTTTGTTTGAAAGCAATACATCATCAGTTCCGACTACAGATAATACGGGGATTTTAACTTTTTTAAACACCGATTTTATATTTTTAAGTGAGTCAAATATAAGATTTTCGTCCCTATTGAAAAAATTCCCTTCCATAACTGCAGCCAATGCATTTAGATCTTCTCCAGTAGAATCAGCAAAATTACGAAAATTTAAAGCAATAGGATTTTTAATATCTTTTTTATTATCTGCCTTTAGCGATGTGATGACTGGCTCGTAAAATTGTTTTATGAGTTCTTGGTTTGCAATCATTGGTGTAAATCCTCCTATTATTGCGCTGTTAACGCGTTCTGGTTCCGATAACAAGATACTTAAAGTAATGCTACCTCCCATAGAATATCCGAAGAAATTTGCTTTAGTAATGGATAAATGGTCCATTAATTTAATTATATCTTCTCTCATGTGGATCCCGTATTGCTTAGGATCATATGGCTTGTCGCTTTTACCATGTCCACGACAATCTACTAAAATCAGTCTATTGTCATCTTTTAGATCAGAGATCCAATTTGTTAGACGCCAATTTACATCTATATTTGCAGCAAAACCGTGTATCATTACTAAATCTGGTCCTTCTCCTTCAATTTCGTAATGAATCTTCACTGTTTTATTTTCAAAATACGGCATTTTCTTTTCCCAAATATTGAATTCTAAAACTATGTAGTCGAGTCAAATATAAAACTTTAACGAAATATTTGAGATATTAGAATTTTTTTAACTTGTCTAGTTAAAGATATAGTAAGAATCGCAAAAAAGTAAAAAATATAGAAACAAATAACTCTATTCTTAACAAGATTCTTTTTTAGGCAATTGAATACTGCTTGGAACTATACATGCGGAGGGCGATTTTCCTATCAATTGTTCTACCTTGTTTATCAGTTTTTTAAAATCTTTCTCAAATGTAATTGATTTAGGATAAAAATGAAGTATGTCCGCTCTGGAAACATTAGGAGAGTAAATAAAAACAGATCGTCTTCCGATTGTTTTCCAAAGAACATGGTCACCGTAATTCTTGTATAAAGGAGCTCCCGTTTCTGCATTAAGCGAATGATACCCTCTCCCCTCCGTAGAAGCTGTAAGCATAACTACAGCCCCTCTAAAAGAGATCAACTTTGAGTTGAGGAGATACATATTTAGCGCTTTAACACTTTGGGATAGTTCTGTATCTTCTGGATATGCATTGAAAAATCCAACATCAAATTTACTTCTAGGAATTTGTGTTTCATATATAGTCCTAAAGTATTCTACTGCTTTTCTATGGGCTTCGATGTAGTGCCCTGCAAAAACACCCGCAATTTCGCCAAAAATTGTTGGGACCATATTAATACTAAAATCTAATCCCACTTTAGAACAAACATCTTCTATGTCCCTCCTTAAATCCGGGATACATCCAATTCCAATTCCAATACCTCTCAGACTAGCGCTATGATTTGCTTCTAAGGTTTCTAATCCACAAACACCTGGTAATATAATCTTAGCACCACCACCAAAACCTGCTATTGTATGTGGTATAACTCCACTAATGGTAATTTTAAGGTCTGATTCATAATACGTTTTATTTACATGAATGGGAGTTCCAAGCTTCGAATCTCCTAAATATTTTAAGTTCAAGAAAGGATGATGGTTTTCTACATTAAGCCTATCCAAAATATCAATTCCAATCTTCTTGATAAAATCTTCTCGCATCATTGGGCGATGAGCTCCAAGCGCCACAATTAAAGTAACATTCTCGTCACGGATTCCTGCCTCGTTTAATTGTCGCAATACAACCTGGAGTATTTTTTCCGGTTTAGTATGTCTTGAGATATCATCAACTACAATTGCCGCATTCTTTTTTCCTTTTGCTAGCTCCGAAAGACTTGGTGTTCCAAGTGAATTATTTAAGGCAGTTTCGATTTCTTTTTCATCAGTAATTGCTTTTGCATCTTTCAGCTCAAAAATTTCAACTTCCCATGAATCAGGTAATTCTAGTGTTAAATCTTGAGGATCATACCACGATGCCCATGGAATTTTAAAAAATTTTCCCATAATTAACTCCCTCTTTTTTGATATTTATAATTATATCCTTTTTTAAACCAATAAAAAAGTGGTTTACAAAAAATAATACAAATTATTATCCCTTTTAAATTAATTCTTCAGAATCGCTCCTTTTCAGCTGATGAAACTAACGCTCGATATTTCAAAAGAGTTCGACTTTAATTTAAATGGTATTTTATTATTTAATAATAAAAAACATTATGGATTTAAAGATTTTACATTAATAAATGGATAAAGATTTTAAAAACTGAATTATATGATGTGTTTAACATGCCAAATAAGTTTATAATAATGAATTCAAACGATAATTGCGCAACATCCTTCGCTGAAATTCCTGTAAATGATACTATACAAATTAGTAATAATTTAACAATTGTAATTAACGATAAAATACCATTTGGTCACAAATTTGCCTTAAAAAACATTAAAAAAGGTGAATTGGTGTATAAATATGGCGAAATCATAGGTATTGCTACAAAGGATGTAAACATCGGAGATTGGATACATACCCATAATATAACAAGTCATTATTTGGAGGAAAGATCAAAATGACCGAAGAATTTATGGGATATCAAAGACCAAAAAAAGAGGTGGGAATTCGAAATAAGATAGCAATTATTTCGTCAGTTGTCTGCGTAAATCACGTTGTTAAACAAATCGCGAGTAAAGTTGAAGATGCAATTTCATTAACTCATCCACTGGGATGTGGTCAAGTTGGTCCTGATTTTAATTATACTTCCCGTACATTAGCCGGGTTTGGGATTAATCCAAATGTATACGGAGCAATCGTAGTGGGACTTGGATGCGAGAATCTTCCAAGTAAGCTTATAGCAAAACAAATAAAAAGGTCTAAAAAACCAGTTGAATTTTTTGATGTGCAAGAAGTTCAAGGAGGGACGATAGCTGCCATAGAAAAAGGTATAGAATTAGGTAAGAAAATGAGAGAAGAGGCAAATGAGTTATTTCGCGAACCTTTTGATTTTTCTCATTTAATATTAGGATTAGAGTGCGGAGGTTCTGATTCTATATCCGGAATAACAGCAAATCCTGCAGTTGGAAAAGTTTCTGATAAAGTCGTTGAATTGGGAGGAACCTCGATATTACCTGAATTTACAGAGTGGGTTGGAACTGAACATTTGTTAAAGCAAAGAGTAATTGACAAAAATATTGCAGATAAAATACAGATACCATTAGACAAATTCTTGGAAAGTACTATGAAAATTGGAATTGATTTTAGAGGAATACAACCAACTCCCGGTAACATTGAAGGAGGTTTAACAACGATTGAAGAGAAATCGTTGGGAACGATAGCAAAAGCAGGGAAAGCGCCTATTTCCGGTGTTGTTGATTACAGTGTTAAACCTAAGGGTAAAGGTTTGTGGTTAATGGTCGAACCCGGTATAGATGTTGAATCAATGACGGGATTAGCTGCTGCTGGCGCCCAAGTAATAATTATGACAACCGGCCGTGGGTCTCCTACAGGGAATCCCGTTTCACCAGTGATTAAAATATGTGGCAATCCTAAAACATGCGATTGGATGAGTTGTAATATTGATATTGACGCTTCAAAAATTATTACTGAAAATAAAAAAATCGAAGATATCGCTGAGATTTTATGGCAAAAGCTAAAAAGGGTATGTGATGGAGAAAAAACCCAAGCTGAAATATTGGGTTTTGAAGATATCGCTATTTGGAGATCCACAGCTTTTCCATTTCAAGTTCTACACGGATTTTAAGTGATTTTTATAATTCTTTATCTAAGGTTAAAAACTTTTTCTTTGATCTTTTCTCTATTGTTTGACATTTCGGCTATAACTCTAAAAATAAAATCAGGACTACAATCGAGCATGTTATCTTCATTAAACAGTACTAATTCTCGTAGATATTAGAATGGATAATAAGGTTAATTTTATACACAATTTTGCAAACAAAATCGGTATAATTAATCCCATTTGAATTTAAAATATAATTCTTTTTTTAACTTAATATTTTTCTGATTTTCGAGCTTATTTTGTGAGTAACGAGTTCAGCCAATCCAAATCGGGTTAGCGACGACTCATACACGAGAATAATGATGTAAACATCTTTAATATTTTCTGAAGAGATCAAATCTCTATCTTTTGAGGTGTACATCAATTTCAAAATATTATTGTTGCAGATTTTTACCCTGAATTCGATTTCCTTTAAATATTGCATCAAATTTTCCGTTTCTAAAGAAGAGAAAACGACATGTCCCTTATTTGAAAGCAAAATCATGCCCTTTAATTCCTCTGGCAATTTAATGGATTTTAAATAGGCAATAAGGTTCTTTTCGGTATCTACATCGTACTCGTGTAAGTAATAACTTCGAACAATGTTGTAAATCTCATTGTCGAGATGTTTATCATAAATATTTTCAAGTCGAATATTGATTTTGTTATCTGTAACGTATTTTTGGAATAGCCTGTTGACTTTAGAAACAAGCTCCTTTATCATATCGAGATTTTCCTTTTCTTTACACAAAACCCCATAGTTAAACAAGGTATATTCGAAAATTAGGAAGTTCAAATTTCCCATGCCAATTAATCTAACATTTTTCCCAATCATCTCCTTTGAAAACGACATAAAGGCGGTACAAAATCCTGAGATTAAATTTTCTTCCAAATGATATTTATTGGAGAGGTTTAGCCCGTAAATACAGGTACCAGGCTTATTGAATATTAAAATATAGTGAACATTTTCAATCTCTTTCCTAAGAGCCTTTGATTGTATCGATGAGGACTGGGAAAGCGTCATTACATACCTTATAAACGCAGGTATAAAAACTTCAATCTTTTAAAAAAAAAAATTAAAAACTTTTTCTAAGAAAGGAAAGAACTTCACCTTGATGAAGAACTTTAACTGAACTTCTATATTTAAAACTATTAATACGAATGCTAAGTGATATGTAACAATGAAATGTATTCGTTTAGGCAGAACGGAACTAAAAGTCTCTCGAATTGGATTAGGGGGAATTCCTTTACAAAGACCGAAAGAAGAAGACGCAGTAAACCTCGTTCGGCACGCAATTGATTCAGGTATAAATCTAATTGACACCTCAAGAGGATATGGAACGAGCGAAGAAAGAATCGGCAAGGCAATAAAAGGTCGTAGAAAATATCTAATAATAATTACGAGATCATGGATTACAGATAACGAAATTGCTGCGAATCATCTAGAACTTAGTCTTAAAATGTTAGAAACGGAGTATATCGACATATGGCAATTTCATAACGTAAGTAAGGAAAAATATCAAGCAATCATGGCTAAAGACGGTACTTATAATGTAGCCAAAACAGCTCTCAAAGAAGATAAAATTAACTTCATTGGAATTACAAGCCACGATTTAGAGGTGATGATGAAAGCGGTAAAATCAAACCTTTTTGATGTTATATTATTTCCGTTTAATTTCGTAAACAATGATGCTGAGGAACATTTACTGAATCTTGTGAGAAAATACGACGTTGGGTTTATAGCAATGAAGCCTTTTGCTGGAGGGAGAATCATAAACACAAATTTGGCGTTAAAATACCTCCTTCAATTTGAAGATGTGGTTCCTATACCGGGAGTAGAAAAAATAGAAGAAGTTGATAACAACATTAAGATTGCTAGTAAACAACACAAATTAGATAAATCTGATAAACAAGAAATTGAGAGAATAAGAAATAGTTTGGGAAATAAATTTTGCCAGTGGTGTGGATATTGTATGTCCGTATGTCCCCAAGAAATTTACATTCCAGGCATAATTAATTTAAAAGTTATGTGGGATTTATGGCCACAAGATAACTTTATTCAAAATCAACAAAAAGATGTGAAAGTTGCTAAAGAATGCATTGAATGTGGTTCCTGCGAAGAAATTTGTCCTTATAAATTACCAATACGATCTATGCTAAGAAAAGGTATTGACTTTTACAATTCTAAAGTTTCACTAAATATGTGAATATTACAATATAAAAAATTCTATTCTAAGAAGGGAAGACTCACATAAAATGTTGATCCTTTGTTTCGTCCCTCAGATTTGAGCCAAATTTTCCCATTATGAAGTTGAACGATTTTTTTTGCAATATATAATCCCATCCCGACTCCGTTAATATCTACAGCTAGTTTTTTACCGTAATGTTCTATTTTTCCAAATTTCTTAAATATCCGTTGTTGTTCCTCCTCGGTAATTCCAATACCTTCGTCTTTAACGGTAATTAACACATTTTTTTCTGCACATTTAGCTTGAACTTTAATCGAATTTCCCGGAAGAGAATACTTGATAGCGTTCAAAATTAAATTGTCGAATACCTCGTGGATTCTTTCTGCATCGTAGTTAAAAATTAAATTATCCTCCAAATGAACGTCGAAACGGATATTTCTTATCTTGGCATAACCGTATAAGTTATTTACGCATTGGAGGATTGTGTCTTTTATATCTGATTTTGTAATTTCTAACTCAATAGTTTTTGTGTTTAATCTCTCGGCATTTACTAACTTATTTGACAATTGTTTCAACTTTTCGGTTCCATTTTTGATATAGTCTAGAAATTCCACTACCATCTCATCTAATTTTGATTCATACAACATCGTTAGTAGTTCCGTATATCCGATTATGCCAACCAGCGGTGTTATTAACTCGTGAGAAGCTCTATTTAGAAATTCACTTTTTAGTTCTTCTAATCTTTTAGCTTCGGTAATATCTATAACAACCTCTGCCGCTCTTTCTATTATTCCACTTGGGCTAGGTAAGGGGGCGGATATAACTTCATAAATTCGATCATTAGGGGCAACTATTATTTCCTTTTCAACTCGATTGTTTTGGATCGCTCTAATCATAGGACAATCTTCACAACATGTATCCCTGTTTAGGTAATGATCGTAACATTTTTTGTTTTGAAGGTCTCCAAAATATTCCTTTAGAAATTGATTTTGATATATAACATTATAGTTTGAATCAACAATATCTACACCAATACCTGTTTGGGTTAAACCCTCAACTAAGGATCGATATTTTTCTTCAGATTCTCTTAATTTATGTTCTGCTTTTTTTCTTTCTGAAATATCGACATTAATATTCATCGAAGCTGGTTTTCCATTAAAAATAATTGAGCGTATGTAAATCTCAGTCCACTGTAATTCGCCACTTTTTTTTACAGTTTTAATTTCTACATGTGATGGGCCTTTAGCTTCATCCAATTGATTTTTTCTTGAAATTTCCATAATTATTTCTCTAAAATCTGGATGAACTACATTAATGAAGTATTCTGGGGGCCATTTTTCAACCTCTTCTTTAGTATATCCGAAGTAATCAAGTAATCGCTGATTTACATATTTCACTTGGTTGTCTTGAATTATGGATATTCCTACTACGGCTTGTTC
>JAHPYY010000068.1 GCA_019058515.1 Promethearchaeota archaeon | reverse complement strand
GTGTACACCATAGAAGAAAAGATAATTCCTTCAATGTAAGGGGATTCTTATTGAAACACCGTTTACTTCTTCTTTTATTAATAGTGTCTATTAAACTCATTTTTCCTATTGAAAATTCCTCAGGATAAATAAGGTCGATTAGCTTGGTATCCTTCGGGTACTCCTTTTGAAGCGGAGGAGCGGGAATTTTTTTCATTTGATCACTCAAAAATCGCTTTTTCTCGGAAAAAAAGAGACTTCTTAGAAAATTTCTACCTTCCTCTATATCCTCAATCATTTACTTTATTATTAAGGAATTAAATTCTTGAAATATTGGATTTGTTCTCTTTAGTTAAATAATCTATCTTCAAATTTGTATGTCAATTATCGGTCTCAATATTATTATTATTGTATAAATTATTTAATAGATCGTAATTGAATTGAATAGGAAAAGTATTTCATAAAAATCATGATTACAATAAAGCAAAGAAAATATTGTTACAATTGCGGAATAAAACTCCAAAAATTAACTAATTACTGTATGAACTGTGGAGCGAAACTGATAAAAAAAAAATCCTCCAAAAGCTCTTCAGTTAAATGTACAATATGTCACCAACCGATCAATGAAGAATTCCACGCGTTTGTGAATTGTCCTTATTGCGATAATGCATTTCACTACAATTGTTCAGCAGAGTGGTTAGCTAAACATAACGCTTGTCCCTTGTGCCAAAATGTATTTGTGGTCCCAAAAACTATAAAAAAATAGATCTATGACTTAAAAAGGTAAAGCAACCTATCAAATGTTGAAAGAAGATGCTAACAGCTTCTTAGACCGCCAATTCGGTTTTCTAATATCAGATTAACCTTGTTGTTGATTTGGCCAGAATATTACTCAGGCATTTTCAAAATATTTTTGCAATCAATAAAAATAGTTGTGGAAATTTCTTTTATGGGCTTTGTATCGCACTTTCCTTTTATGAAAAACACAAAGTAAATTGATTTGCCTTCAGAGATTTTGTCTTTTGTGACAATAAATATCTGGGAACTATCAATAGGTGATTCACCATCTGAGATTTTCACAATTTTTTTCTTGAACTATTCTTTTCCTAGAGCCCCAATTGATGAGATAAGTCCACTTAATAGAGTCATATCCACTTCGTGTAAATCTTTATCAATATTTCGTGGAAAAAAAGGGATATCCCGTTGAAACACAAATGAGTAATTTTTGAATTAAGATAAAAATCTGAACCATGACTTTCGATAATTAATAACATTAATTCCTTCTTTTAATTTTATCAAAAAGGAAAGGTTTCGCAACAAAACAAGTGTAGAATTGATTACCTAAAATCCCAACAGCTCTCGTTTTAGGATGCTATTTAATTCAGCTCTTCTTTTAATTAATAACTCTTTTTCGGACTCGCTTGGATTCTGAGCTCGAAGTTTAGAAAAAGGTACAACAATACCCGAAAGATCAATATATTTTTGTTCGGTTAAAAAGCTACCACTAAGCTTTGCTTTAGGTTTAGTTCTCAATTCGTATTCTTCGGTAGTTTGCTTATTACTCTTTAAAATCATTCTCATCTTCTCCACCTTATTCGAATTTTTTGTTTATTATGATTCCATTTTTATATTTCAGGTCTAAAGCAAGATCTTCTAATTTTTGGTTATGACTCAGCACAATCTTTCTTATTGTAGCTTTATTCACTTTTAATACTTCTGCAACTTCCTCGATACTTATCTCTTCTACATTGCTAAATATTTCAGGGAATTGCTCTATTATAGATTTCTCGTAGTCTTCAAGATCTTTTTCAAGCGAAACCCCCATCGCTTCCGCTTTTACTCTTCTTTTTATTCCCGCAAGATCGATTTCCCATACATTCATCATTTTTTCTGAGTTTTGAACGATCCACTCCTTAACAATTTGACAAATAACCGAAGATTTTGAATTTCCCATCGTGCCCATAAGTTCCATAACAATTTCGTGGTCTAACTTATCCATATTGATTGTGATTCTCTCCTTAGGTAATTCTAATTCGCTTTTCTTTGATGATGAATCGTTAGGGGGAGTCATTTTCCTAGAAAAAATTTGCTTGATTTTAATATGGACTTATATTTATGAAGGAAATTAACCTATTTAAATGAATGCATAGTGCATCTTCTAAGTCGCGAAAATGCACAAACATTTATATAAGCGTGGAACTTTAATCTATATGTGAATATTATTCCGATACTATTTACATGATATTCATTTAATATTCAAACTTTAATCATTGATTGTGTGAAGATCTATGATGGAACTCATCCAAATAAACCAAAAATCGTTAAATTCTAAAGAGAGAGTCACTATTGAACTCATTCGCGACGGAAAGGAGTTTCTCGAAAAGTTTAACTTAAACAAGCCTATGGTTATGGAAGCCGTAGGCATTATCTATAGATACTTAAATAAAATCAGAAAAATTCCTCATAATCTCTACAACTTCTTCATTGCGGCGTATTATATTATTGAAAGGCATCCTAGAGCTTTTCCTATGCATACATCTAAACAAACTTTCCTTAGATCTTTTGGTATTGAGGTTAGCACACTGGAATACTGCGTTTCGCAAATCGTTGGAGTTCTAGATTATGTTAAGATTTTAGATGGTAAACATTATCCGTACTTTTTAGATTCCGAAAAAGATATTGCACTTAACTTGACGAAAAAAGTCATTTCCGATAAAACAGAAAAAGTTGCAATGGATTTTTTGGTGTTTAACCAACCATTTAATACCAATATTCTATGCGAAGAGATAACAAATAAGCTTATTTTCGAAATGCGGTTGTTTCCCGAAGAACTGTTTGAGCAATTTTATTTAATATTTCACGAGCTCATCGTGGAAAATTTAAAACCCCATATCGACTACATCGATCTTCAGCTTAAAACTTTCATTTAGAAAGATAAGATATGAAAATATCTTAAAGATAGGTTAATTTTTGCGGGTTTTTAAAAACTTTACCTACAACTTGTTTGTTTTGGTTAGCTTTAATGTTAATTTTCTTCAGAATTTTTATCGTACAATTTTAAATTGAAAATAATCGACCGGATTTTTGAAAATACTCCAGTAATTAAACTTAACTCCTTTTGTGTTATGAATGCTCGTTCAAATATGTTTTTGAAAGAAATAAGAACTCTTTCCATCTTATGAGTTCTTATTTTTAATTTAGATATAATTTGGTTAATTAGTTCGTACAAGAGTTTGCGATCTTCTCTATCTGCGGGAATAATTGGTTTATCTTTCTTGCCCAGTTGCAGATGATGAGTTTTTAAAAATAGTTCATATAAAATGATCGCACATGCGTGGGAGATATTAAGAGTAGGATAGTCTTCGTGGGTGGGAATTCGTACTGAGATATCTGATAGCGATACTTCCTCGTTAGTTAAACCCCTCGATTCTTTTCCAAATAAAATAGCGATTTTAAGCGGTCTTTTTGAAGTAGGTAAGTCTAAATCTTCTGGAAAAATTGATGTTCTCGTTATGTTTCTATAATGTCGCCCCTTTGCAGTTGTGGCTATGACTAGATCAAATTTTCTCAAAAAATTTTCAAATTCAGTTAGATGATTATCTGAATCCCTTAGTATGATTATTTCAGAATTAAAAAGAATATCCTTTCCGTGCATGGCGTAACCTTGAGTTTGATAGCTATGTATCTCATTCACATGTTCAGTTGGATTGAAAATGATTAAATTTTTAAAATTAAAGTTTTTCATAACACGCGAAATAGACCCAATATTTGCTGCGGTTTCTGGTTGGACCAAAACTACAAAAAAAGTAATAGAGTTAAGTTTATGTTTTACATCTGCTTCTTGAAAAACGGCAATACTTCTTTTTAATTTCTTTTTATTCAAAATTAATTCCAATTAAACTTTAGTTGTACTTATAGAGAATGAAAATTATACATCAAATCTACGATCCTATGCCTAGATAATGATGTTTAAAAGTTTAAAAAAATATCCTTATAATTTATTTGCATCTTCTAATTTCTCTCTCTTTTCTTGGTGTAGTTTCTCAATCTCTTGTTTTAAGCGATCATATGGAAATTTCATGATAAGAAAAATACGTGTCGAATGTTAGGGATTTTATTGTGAAGGCAAGAGAATTTTCAAAAGATCTCAAGGAAGAGGTGACACATTTCGACCGTGTTATGTTTTTACTTAAGCATATAGAACCATATAGGGTGTTAATGATGCCTTTTACGCAAACTTTTTCTGCCACATTCGCAGAAATTCCATTTTCAAAATACATTAGTGACGAAAAACTTATAGCTAAAAGTTAATTAAAAGCGTATAATGCATTTGGAGGAGATGCATTATGTTTTTCGTCTGATATTGGAACGTATGCTGAAGCTTGTGGAGCGAAAGTCGAGCTTCCCTACGATGATGTCCCAACAATTGTGAAACCTGTTCTAAGTCATGGTAAAATGTATTAATATTTCTAAAATTTATCCGTACCAGACTCCATAAACGCGGGTCGACAAGTGGAGTCAGATAGCGCTATTGAAATAGCTAACAAAGAAGTGGATGACGAAGTGCCTTTAATTGGATGGATAGAGGGTCCTTTTCAAGGAGTTCATCTTCTTGGTGTGCTGACCCAATGCAAATCTTCTATTCATTGGACCAACCTGACGAATTTAAAGTAATTTTAGAGTGGTATATTGATTACGAAGTCGAAGTTATAAAAGGCATGTATGAAGCCGAGGCAGATATTATAGGGGCAGGAGAAACATCAGCATACTTTATGTATCCAAAATTTTTCGAAAAATACTGTCCAGAAGCTGAAAAAATAATGTACAAGAAGATAAACCATATAGAACTGCCGTACAAATTCATTGTTATGCATATGTTCCTCAATGTATTCACTTCGTAAAAGAAACAAATCCGGGAGAGGCAATCCAATTTGATTACCAAATAGACCGTTCTTGGGCAAAAAATATTATTGGAAAGGAAGTTACAATTATGGGAAATCTAAATTATAACAAACTCCTTATCGTAAACACCAAAGATGTATATATTGATTGTTCTAAAAAGATAATAACTACTGGTAAAGGTGGAGGCTATTGGTTAGCGTTCGGTTGTGAGATACCGAGAGATATGCCTCCAGAACATATAGAAGCAATGCTTAGAGCCACTAAAACCATAGGAAAGTATCCAATTCAAGATTAAGAGTTAAATAAATAAGTATGCTTTCTAGAAAGATTTATAAATTTAATTTATCTTTCCAGAAATTAATTCTTTTCAAAATTAGTTTTTTATCCCGTTTTTTCAACAAACCAGATTTTACTGACATTTCGGTACTGGCTTTTTTTATAGGATCTAATACACGAGAGTATCCTAGCACCATTTCAATTGATTCTGCAAGGTACAATAGCTTTTCTGAAAGAACCTGTGCGGTTATATTTGATACCTGTTGCTTAAGAAAGTCGATATAATTCGATAAAGCAGCTTTACTTGAGATTTTTCCTGGACTAGCCTGCTGCTTTATTGGTTCTGATGTTTTCGGTGTAGATAAGGGACTAACTGGTGTTGATTCTTCTTCTTTTGGGGATGCTTGTTTTTTAGTTTTTAGAATATCCGAGACAGAAAGGGAACTCTTTTTAAGAGGAGTAACAGGCTTCAAAGAAGGTTTTTGTTTTACATTTTCCACTGGTTTTTGAATATTGGGAGACACTGCAACTTTTTCGGTTTTAGGCTCAGTATAAGTCTGTGTTTTAATTAATTTTTGTCTCTTCATCGAAGTCCCTGGAGTAGTTAGAATTTGTTGACGGCTAGGTGTGGCTTTGACTTCTTCAATTACATTATAAGAATCAACTAATTTTCGAGCCCCAATCCATGCATCCTCTAAAATAGGAACTAGTATCTTTATATGCTCTGGAATTATACTTCCGATGCCTGCGATTTCTGTAATTACATTACTTTTTGCTTCTGTTGTAGAAACAACGCATAAAATAATTTGTTCGTAATCTCTACTCATCGCCCACATATTTCTTAACTCTCGATGGCGATAAGCTACATTTGGTAATTGATCTAATTGATTTAAAATCATCACATGCTCAGAATTCCTTACATCAATATAAGATGCAATTCTTATATTTATATGACGAGGTCTTTGTTTTATAGCTAAAACATCAATATCGCTAATTTCAGGAGTTACGATTAAAACTCTCATTTTAGCGTTGTTCAACTCTTCCCTAACATAAGCTTTAGCGCTTTCGATGGATCTAATAAACCAGATATCCTTCACCGTAAATAAAGATGCTTTTTTTGCTTGATCCCAGAACTCCGTAGTGGTTATTTCACTAACTTCTAATCGTTCCATAATTTTTTTCAAGACATATTCTAGAGTAAATAAGACTTGGGTTGAGAAAGTCTCTTGTAACTCTTTAAAGGAATGTAGAATGTTATCTGAAATGCCCATTATTTTGTCTCCCGCTAAGGATACAGCATTACTGAAATCTTCGCTTATACTTCCGAAAATTTCCTTTATGTATTCTGCGGATTGACTCGTAGAGCGAGTCACTTGATTAATCTCGTTTACCGTAGTATCAATAGATTTTTTTAGATTGCCAATTAATTTAGTATTAAAATTTGTAGTTGTGGTCTCTAGAGCTTCTTTTGATACTACTTCAACCTCAGATAATTGATTGTTAAGGCTTTCAACTGTTTGAGAAACTCCTTTAGAAGTATTTTGCTCGAATTCAGTTAATTGTTGGTTAAAACTATGGGTCATATCTTTCAACCAACCTTTAAAGACATTATTAATAACTTTTTCAACAGTTTTTTGAACGACACCCAAATGCAATTTTTTAAGATTTTCGGAGACTCTTGCCATAACATTTTCCAATTGATTTGCTAATTGATCAAGTTGCTGTTTAGTGATTTCGGCAATTCTATCATTCATTTTATCGAAGTTCGTAGTAAGGTTAGCTATTTGTTTGTTCATACTGTCTGATATTCTGTTATTAATAAGTCCAAATTGAGTTTTTATGTCTCTAATCTGTTCTTCCATTAGTTGCGTTGCGTTAGACTCTAAGTTTGAAATCACTTTTGAAAGATTTTTTATCGTTTCAATACCAGTTATAGTAGACTCTATACTATCTTTTTGGGATTGTATTTTAGATAGCACATTCTCTTTAAGATCTAACATAAAATTAGTATAATCTTTTAGGTCTTTTACACCTTCAGCTTGAGATTCTATTTCTGAGAAAGATTTACTTAATTGAGGGGGAATTTCTTTCTCAATTGTAGATATATAGGAATGAAAGTTTTTTAATTGGCTTAAAAGAGCTGCGTATGGAGGTAATGCAGAATAATGAGGGGTAGCACCAATAACTTCTTTATAAAGTCCCTTATCAACGAACTTTTTAGCGATTTGTTGACTTTCTTCTTTTGATTTTTCCAATAGTAAAGCAATTTCTCCTAACGATACAACATCTCTTCCTGTAGTTAGGAAAAACAACCTAATCTCCTCTTCAGAGAGATCTATCTCACTTAATACTTGTCTTGTTAATTCTTTAGAATAATTTACTTCTGTGTCTAATATTTCTTTCACTTTAAAATTATCTATCTCTAAATTTCTATTAAGAAATACAATTAAATTGTGTTTGGGAACACCGTGGATGTTTTCTTTACGAATAGGGAACTTAACGGTGTTTTTGTATTCTTCCTCAGTAATAAAATATTTAATTTCTTCCATACATACCTTACATGTAATTTTAACTTCAGTCTTATCGTTCTCCTCAAAGATTTGCATAATTTAATACCTCTAACCTTTTTTTAGATGAGTAAGCAATATTAATAATATATACTCATAATCATCTTGCAATGTAATAGTAGAAATTTACTAATAAAAATGAATCCTTATTTTTTTTAATTCCAAACATAAAACTGTTTAAATCTAGAATTCTCCCAAAATTTAATTAGGTTAATATTTAAATTATAAATCTGGCATATAAATATAATAGAGACTTGTATAAAATTGAATTATTTTTTCTAAATAATACTAAGAGGAACTTCGATTGGTTATAAATAAAGGTCAATTGTTTAAAGAGTTATTAGAAAATTTCTTTAATGTTAACAAGCAAATAGAAGCCGTTATAATCTCTGATGAAGAGGGTTTGATAATTGCAGGTGAGAAAAGGAAGGATATTGACATGGAAATCGTTTCTTTCTTAACTGCGGTAATAAATCCAGTGTTAGAACGCATTAGGAGTGAATTTGCTTTTAAAAAATTTGGGACAGCAAGTTTTGACACAGAGGAACATCGTTTAGTTTTTATATCGATCAATGAAAGCACCACATTAAGTTTGGTTATTGAAAGTATGGCTAATGCTGATAAAGTCTCACCCTACGCTTACCTTTTATCTGAAAAAGTTGCACAAATCCTAAATATCTCTGGAGATGAATTGATTCAATTAACTTTTCCTGATTTCGAGTATCATGCAAGATTTGTGGACGATTCTGGTCGCGTAAAGAACCTAGTATACGATGGAAAGTTGGATTACCATGGAGATTACAGTTTTAAGTTCATTATCATTGGGGAACACATGGTTGGAAAATCTTCTATTGTTAGAAGATTCGTAGAAGATAAGTTTTCTGTGGATTATAGAACAACTATAGGACTTAATATACTTACACATAAATTTAACGCGTTCAATAACAAAATAAATTTAACATTATGGGATATTGGTGCTCAAGAATATTTTAAGCGTTATCGGAAAACATATTATAGAGGAGCTCAAGCAGCATTTATTGTATTTGATTTGACTAATGAGAAATCTTTTGAAGAGATCTATACGTGGCACAACGAGTTAATGGAATTCATAGAAACCGAAGATTTACCCATAATTATAGTAGGAAACAAGAAAGATCTCACAGAGGATAGAGTTATTTCATTTAAAAAAGGTGTTCAAATAGCCAAGGAATTGTCTGAATTGAAAGAGTTTTCCAAGCAATCAAATAAATCTGTATTTTCGAATTTATCAGGCGTAGTAGAAAATGTAAATTCGAAAATTACTTATATTGAGACAAGTGCGTTAACGGGAGAAAATGTACAAGAAGCTTTCAATTTAATTTCCCATCACTTCATAATTAAAAGCAGAGAATTTGAAGAAAAAACATTAAAAAGGGAAATTATGTCTGAAATAAATTACATTTTAAATGAATCCAAAAACTTAACGCTTACATTTATAACTGAAAGCCATTATTGGAATCCAGGACTAAGAATAATAACCGAAATTGAGGGTCTAAAAAAATGCTCAAGCATTAAAGAAAAGAAAAAGGAGCGACAGTATATTTATAACAACGGTTTAATGTTGAAGAGTTATGTTTTTGGTACTGAAAAAGTTTCAGACTCCAACGGGGTATTATGTATATTCGATGCTCGAAAAATTGATAAGATTATACCTGAATGGGATGAATCCTTAAAAAATATCGCAAAAAAAATGCCTAAGAATGGAGCGTTAATGGTTGGTATACGAATTTTAGAGCAAACAGATTGGTCACAATTCATTGAGGATTTCAATATTGACGATGAAGTTGAAAGGAATTCGCTCTCCCTCTTTTTCTTTAAAATTGGCAAAGAATATAGAGTAGAAATGTACGAGCAGATTAGTAATATGCTTAATTCTATTAAAAATTCATTGTTTAGTTATTAAAAGACGGTAAAATGCAAAAGAAGAGATTTTAATTGATAATATTAAAATTTTTGATATTTTAGAATTCAACTTTTTCAGGATAACTCAATTCCAATAACTCCATGGCTTTTTTTGCAATTTCGTGGGAAATAGCTGTTTCCTTATCCTTACTTTTATAAGAATCTCTAATCTTTGGCAGCAAATATTCTGGAAAGATAATTAAAGGCTTAATATCAGTTAGCAGAAAGACCCATATCCTTTCTGTACTATCTTTAATTAACGTTAAAATATTTATTCTCGTAAGGTAATCAATTATATTCTGTGTATCAGCGAATTCAGAAAATATTTTTGGTAATTTCTCTAATGGATAATATTTACTGCGCAACAATACGAATGTATCGTATAAGTCGGGTTCAAGTAAAATTAACGCTATCTCTTTAGTTTCCTCCATAGTTTGTTTTGTAGGATCGTAAGACGCAAAATAATCTACAACCTTCTGTTCGTACTTTTCTGCTAATTCATGTTTACTGTCTTTTAAATGATTAATTAATTCTAAATTGGGAGTACGAATCAGATATATATCCTTGGTCAAGAAAAGATATTCTCCTTGGTTTTTAATGGTACCTGTCTCTTTATCTCTCTCTCCTTTTATCCAATCTCTTTTTACAAGATTTAGCTCTAAAAATGGTTCTAACATCAGATCAAGATTTGAATTTTCTTTTATTTCCTCTAATAACTCCTTTATACGGTTTTTAGAAATCGGATGTTCCCTTAACTCATCTAAAATTTTAATTCGCTCGTTACTACTGAATATTAACGCTACTTTTTGGAGTTTGTCTAAACGAAACAATCGTTCAACCTGGAATATTGTGAATTTGATTTCGTTTTCAAGTCTTTCGTTTATATTTGTGAGCAACGATAGTTGCTTTGTATTCTTAGCTCGTTCTAATGAATCAAATAAATATTCAACGCGTTTTGCTAAGTTATGAATTAAATTTTCAAATAACCCGAGATCATCCGTTAGAGAAAATAAAGAAAGCGTCATATACTGAGCACCATTTGCTAATTGTTTAAAATAAGATATTACCTGAAATGGTGAATCTTTTAACCGTCCAGAATAAAAATTGCTATATGAGCCCGAAATTTCGTGAACGCTGGTAGTGTGTTGGTAAAATACAGCAAATATATCGTTTTCGGTTATAAGAGTTGAGTAATCCTCACTAGTAAATTGTTCATCATTAAAAATAAGCTCAATGGGTTTAAATTCCGGTTCTATATCCCCATCTTCTCTTTCGTTTACTGTAAATTGATAAGATAATATTGCTTGAATCATTTCTCAACATCTCGTAAAATCAAATAAATATTTAAATTTATGTTTTTTCTTATACTTTTAAGAAGCAATTTTAATAATTTGCTTTCCCTTAAAAGTAAGAATATAATCATTGTATTGTTAATAGTTGAATTAATATTTAAAAAAATTGATATAAATGTGAACCATAGTAAATAATTTCCTTTTATATCAACAATATTATATAAAATGGTTCAACCATACTATTTGAAGTAGTAGAAAAACTCTCGTATTAAATAATAAGTTATGGTGGTTTGTAAGAAATGAAAATTAAGATTAATAAGTATAAGAAAATTCTGATCCTAACAGGAATGCTTGTGATTTTACTACAAGTATTTGCTGCTATTGATTTCAATAATTCCATTAATTTAAATGGGACTAGAACTACGAATTTACCTACTAATGATAATGAGCTCAAAAGGTCCGAGTGGGATTACTACTCAGATGAATGGATCAAATTTGGGAACTTTTCAACTGGTACTGAACCAGATGCCACAGATTTTTGGTATAATGAAACTAAAGGGGATAAATCCGACATTAATATGACTATTAGTGGAGATGTAGCTAATTTCTCACTCATCGGAGAATCCCACACTAAAGAGATATCAGATCCTATTAACACAACAACAGCATCAAATTGGGTTGCTTTTAATAAAACTGAACCAATAGTTAATCCAGACGGCTATACAATCGATGATAATGGGATATATGTAACTCATTCATGGCATGATAATACACCTGATCAAATTGCTGTGATTACTTGGAGATATAATGTAACATTGGAGGATCACGATATGTCTGAATATAATATAACCTCAGCCTTTTTAAACGCCACAATGTATGCAGATGTCAACGAAAATATTGATACGAAATATGACGATGAGTGTAGACCTGGATTGCCACTTAATCGACCGGGAATTTTTGATCATGCATTCTTTTATATTGAAATTGCAGATATGGATTTGAAATCTATTTATAGAATTGCATATAATCAAACTAATAATTTAGGAAGAGATGATGAACCGTTTTATACTATAGAAGACAAGACAATTGAATCTGTAGGGGATGAGCAAGATTTAATATATTATCTAAATAAAGTTTTTGATAAGGATCCTGATCACAAAAATTTTACGATAATTGCAGGAATAGAAATTCATTGTGAAGATGATTATGATGTGTATGATTATGATGATTGGGATGAATTACGTATTAAATCTTTAAATTTAACATTTACATACGAAAAACTAATAGATCCTTTAAGCGAGGCTTCTTGGAAACAAGATGGGGATAAAGTACCAAGTAATTATGTTATTCAAAATGCCACATTAAACTTTAAATACAAATTTGAAAGTGGAGATTGGCCAACTTCTTCCCCAAATTCAGAATTACGAGTCTCAATAAATGGGGATCAACTATCGGAGAAAATTAACTTAAAAGAAAATATTACTGCAAATTTCCAATCAATAAACTATGATGTTGCTTCATTTATCCAACCAGACGATTATGTTAATTTATCTATCAAATTATATATAGGAGACGAGTTTGCTCTCAACGATACTTTACATCTAACCATTGACGATGTTTCTTTAGTGATTGGATATGGTATCGAAACTATAGATACGGAAACTAGAGTTAATGTGTATTTTGATGGAATTAACAGGACTAACGAGTTATCTTACGAGATTCCGTGGCGGGAGGAAGCAAATATTACTGTACAATATCTCAATAAGACAGATGGAGCTTTTGTGCCAGATGGTATAGTCAATATCAATGGATCGGGAATTTCAAAAAGTTTAACTGATTATGGATATAATAATTACACCGTTCTTGTAAACACCACAGAATTGGACTTTCTTCCGGGCGATAATTACATAAATCTATTTGCTGATCAAAGATACTTCCAAGAGCAAAATATAAGGCTAACTATTAGGGTAGTTAAGAGAGAAACTTACAATGATAACTTACTTTTAAACGACACCAGCACTAATGAAATAGACACTCCATGGAACGAGACTATGGACATTGAACTCAGCTATAATGATACGCTGACGGATAATTTCATTGAAGGAGCAAATTTGACTTTACGATCTGGTGAGACTATCATAGGAGAATTTGACGAACAGGCTAACCATTACAATCTGACGGTAAACACATCGCGGGATTTAGAATTAAAGTTAAACGCATTAGTTATTTACGCAGAGCAGGATAATTACACTGTATCTCAGACCGATATCTATATAAATGTGGTTGAGCGAGAAACCAAAATGGGAAACCTGTACATTAACGATACAGACAGAACTACTGAAAAATCGTTCGAGATGCCTTGGAACGAGATATTACCAATTAATATTACATATTTAGATAATAAGACTGATTACTCAATTTTAGACGCAGATGTCAATATCACAAGCACAGGGTTTAATAAAAAATTTACACAAGTTGGAACCCAATATGTTGTTGAATTAGACACCTCGGATTTTAACGTTGGAGTAAAACAGTTTACCATAATCGCTAATAAAGGTAACTATACCTTTAATCCTACATTTGTTACCATTACGATCACCAATCGAACCACTTACCTGTCCATGCTCTACATTAACGATACTGACAAGCTAAGCTCTAAGTCCTATACCGGACAGTGGAACGATGGAATCCCCATAAACGTAACCTACACCGACACTAGAAGCTCAACGCTCCTCACCGGGGTTTACGTGACCATCAC
>JAHPYY010000067.1 GCA_019058515.1 Promethearchaeota archaeon | reverse complement strand
GATGATATGCTTTTAATAGCGTAAATATGTTGGAGGCAGGTATTAGGAAGTAGAATTTCAAGTTCGCGGGTAGGTATCTCCAAATACTTGTACAAACCTTTAGATAAATATTCTTTTTCAACCGTAAATAAAACCGAAAGGTTCTGGAAAAGCTGCTTAAATAAACGCTTACCGTGCTTTTTAATTAACTTAAGACTTTTTTGTTCCAATATTAAGTCGTTTTTATTTATGTTAATTTAGAGTTATGCGTTGATTTTACCTAAATTTTCGATTTTGCAGGAAATATCCTCAATTTTTATTGTTTTGACTATAAACGCGATTAAGCATAATAGAAATAGAGCGTAATAAAGGAAGATGCTTCCAGCGTCGAAAAGTACGGGCAGGTACAATACAACACAAAAAGTAAATATCCCGCATATTAAAAAAAACAGTCTATACTTATAGTAAATCCTTGGTATCGTATCGAAGAAAAAATGCTTTATTTCTCGTATAGACTCGGCTATTATCGAAGATAATACATTTATCAATAGAGATGATATTAAAAACGACGCTGCGAGAAAATTTAGGTTAAGCAAGCATAACCACGCATATATGCCTGCTATTATTAATACGATTGAAATCATCTCACGACGCATGTCTTTCTGGTAACGCTTAAATTCCCACAGTACTAAACCACCTATGGTAACAAGACCTTGTACTACAATTAATAAAAAATAGTCTTCAAAAAGGAAGGGATCGTCCCTAAGAAAGAAGATTAAAATAAAGTTGATCATGGAGGATAAAAAGAAAACTGTAAAGACAATTTTAGTTAATAGTTTTTGATTAATTGAACTATCACTAAGGGATTTCCTTGTATCCAAAGATTCCGATTGATCTTCTCTTGTTCTTTTCTTTTTCACTTTTTAAAATGTATTATCGTATGTTTTTAACATAAACACAAATGTGTAACAATCATAGGGTTCACATTTAGCATAACTCGCCGGACATTTTTAATGAAAAATAGACAAATAAGTCCAATTGAATTTTAACAAGCTAAATTTACCTATAAAACTTTAATCCAAGATGAAATCCAAGATGAAATAATTTATAAATAAGTGTTACATAAGAAGTTACTATCGTAAAACCGCTGCCGAATTCTGAAGGATCGACAGCGAACAAATCTTGATTACTGATAAAAGGCGAACAAATTTGTCAAATAATAAATATATAAACAAAAATGAGGAATCGGGAAATAAACAATGTCCTATTTGTGAACTAAAGATTCAAGAACCCGCGTACATTCACATAACATCGGAAACACACCAATCCAAGTTAAAAGAGTATGGAGTCCCAGCAGGTTGGAACTTCTGCCCGGTTTGCGAGTGTAAAATCAAATATCTCGACCAGAGGCATGTTACAACGGAAAAACACAAAACTAATCTTAAAAGGAAAAATATCGCACCGGGGAAGGATCCTGCTCGCAAACTAATTAATATGCTTTTAAACTCATCAACCTGGGGAATTAAATACGCAGAAAAAGAACCGAATTATGAGGAAATTTTTGAGGAGAATATCGAATGCTACGGGAGTAGTTTTGATTATGCGAGTATAAAAATTCATACCCTTCTAAGAAATATTGAGAAAAATTTAGTATTAGTCCCTCCTATCCAGAGGTCAATTGTTTGGAATAGAGAAGATGTACGGGAGCTTATAATATCCTTGTATGAAGGAACAACCATAGGCTCTATGTCGTTTTGGAAAGTCCCTTCGGCTAAAGAATATACAAAACCACCGTTTCGTAAGATTGTTGAGTCTAAGAAGGTTCCCACCGAAGATATCTTGTTAACATGCGATGGAATTCAAAGGCAAACAGCGTTAGCCTTAGTATTTTCCGATAGAAAAGTGAAAATTCACGATCACTTACAAAACCTTGACTTATACTACAATTTTCTTTTGGATACCTTCGCCTTTAGTGATGAGATTTCTGAATTAGATGGAACATGGATGAATTTAAAGGAGGTCTATGGCCCACGACATATTCCTAAAAAGCTGTCAGATAATTTTTTAAAAAAGATCAGCAACATAATCGATAAAATAAAGGATACGAGTATTATATTGCAAATTACAAATAGAGTTGGATCGATATTTGGAATGATGGGTGTTGAGATCCAAACTGAAATATATACAGGCGATGATTTAGAATTCGCGCACAACCTTATGAAAAAGCGAAACCGGGCAACCTATATTTCTCCATTAGACTTCTTCTTCTCTTTGGTATCAATTCGGAATCCTTCAAGTCGCAACAATATAAAGAAGTTTAGCAAATTTACGAGAGAGACGCTAAGTAAGAAATTCGAGCTAAATTTTTACGATGTAATTCTTATCGCGTTACACCTCGCTGATCCAGAAAGTTATTCGCTTTCCGAAATAAAATGGACAAAATTTGATTTTAATAGTTATAATAGCCTATTAAGTGAAATAATTAATAATTCAAGCTTCCTGAAATTTATCAGTTCGCTTGAGGATGCGATTATGAATCTCCTTCCTCGTAAAGACATTAAAACTAAATACAGGGATATAATCACTAAATTTAAAACAAAAACTGCGCTTTACGCGTGCTATTGCGTTTATCTATTTTGTAAAAACCAGCAGAAGGAAAAGGAGTTTCATGAGTTTCTAGCAAAATATTTTGTTTATAACATTATTACAGATAGGTTCAATAAACGGGAACTTGATATGCATCGTGATTTGCGTACACTACTCGACGGCTCGAAAGATTTCAGACATCTAAGGCAGAGAATCTATCAAGAACTAGACTCTCAATTTTGGGAGGAAATTCTTCCCCAGAAATTTCTTGTTTGCAAAGTTAATTATTCTGATCTTGCACTCCTTTATCACCTAACGCTATTTGATACCCTAATTTTTAACAGTAAAAGAATTCGTGTGGGGAATTTCTTGTTTAATAAGCAGTTGGGATCTATTGCATGGATTAAAGTGTTTCATAAAAGTTGGTTTAGTAAGGATACTATATCTCCAGCGTCTGTTTTGAACAAAATTTTAATAAATTATATGGGTCGCTCAAGGCGACGGCTGACGCAGTATCGGCCTTGGAGTTGGCTAGAGGAAATTCTAGCGAATGGAGGGATAAATTCCTCGAATTTGGATAAAACATTTAAGGCGTGGGATTTTCCGACAGGTTATGAAGAAGAAATGAAGAAGTTCAGCAAAGTGAACACGAGAGTAGAGGGTGTAGAGTACATGAGATATTTCTTTGAGAAACGCGCTAGAAAAATGGCATCAGCAATTAAAAATACATTTTTTCGTGAAATTAACCTCAAATAATAAACACAATGGATTAGATTAGTATGCCAGAAAAGAATAAAGATAATATAAATAATGCAGAATCCGAGCGCGAGCAGAGAATTAGGCAGTTATCCCAGAAATACATGTTCAAAAGAGCCATTTATTTGCTAATGGTCTTGAGGAAGTGCTATAATAACGAGGACAAGAGTATTACAAGAGATGAGATCCTTAATAATCCCAAATTTGGCAATTCTGAGAGCTATAAACGTAAATTAATGACAACACTCAGAAAAGAGGGTTTAATTACTTGGAAAGGGGGTAAGCGAACGGAAGTTAATCTTACTCAACTTGGTTTTCAATTAACGACTCATATGATGAGACCTGCCCTTAGAGATAACGAGTTAGGTAATTTGTCTGATTTATTCGATGTATTATCTTGATTTTAGATTATATTTTGAATTTATTTATTGAGTTTAATTACTTCTTATTGAAGAAATAAGAAATCTCGTTTAGTAATTCATTTTTTGTTCAGTTCAAATCAATTGAGATAAAAATGTATAAAGGCCAAGTGATCGTTTTCATTCGAGCTCGTCCTGATAAATGTGATAAACATCGAATTGTGAAAAGCGACAAATTTATCAGATCTTATTTAGAAAGCGTAAGTGCCTATTATAATCCTTGTAAATTACGATTCGTTTCCAAAAAATATCGACGTTTATTTATAAATAATGTGATATTTCTAGCTACTTCTAAATACCAAATTTGTCGCAATTTAGCGCGGATAGGTTTAAAAAGGAAATTTTATTCTTAGAAAATACCAATTTATTTATGTGATAAAAAAAAATAAAAAATTGGTGTATAAAATTGCGTGAAAAAATTATAAATAATCAATTATATAATATTATAAAATATATGTCAAAAATACCGATAAAAAGCGCTCTTACTAGTATTAATATCGAGATTGATCCAGACAAAATTCCTGAATTCAGCGATTATCCCGATTTCTTCATACCTTTATGCAACGACTGCGAAAAGCTTTTCGTACATCAAAGTATTTCTCAGGATCCTTGCATCCCAGACCCGAAAAAGCCAAGAACGGAGATTTTAAAGGAGATGTGGTAAATGACATTAAAGAGAGCTCTGGAACAATATATGAACGATTTTAATTCAATACTTAACCATCTATCAAGGAAACTTAGAAAAGAAATATTAAAACGAGATAAATACAGATGTTGTATTAGTGGCAGGGAATATGATCCATCTTTTCTCGATATACACAGTATTATCTCTCGGAACGATTGGATGAGGTTTTTTCTAAATTTCATTGATATGAGTGAGTATCTATTAAACGGCAAACACGAGGAATATTTGGAATTAATGAAGTTTTGGGGGGATAATTTCATTAACAACCCTAATAATCTTATTACAGTGTGCACGGATTGTCATAGAGATTCGCGCTTTCAAAAAAATTTGACATACGCGTTAATCCATAGCACTAAACCCAAAAAATCAAGCAAAATAAGATGTGAAGAGAGAAGAAACGACGAAGAAGGAGGTGCTTCAACTCCTTATGTCTATTTGTCACCAGGATCTGGAGGTGCTGGACAAGCTCAACTTAAAATGATACCAGAAGAAAGCGAAAGGATAGGGATCTTAAATGGGATTTATAAGAAGAGGTGTAGAGAATGGGACTCAAAAAAAACATGACCCAGTATATAACAGATTTTAACAAAATCGTTGACAATCATACAAAAGAAATAAGAGATATTATCTTAGATAGGGACAAGTATAAATGTTTTAATTGTCATGGGGAGGAATTGGATTCAAAAGCTCTCGAAGCGCACCATAAAATTTCTCGGGACTATTGGTATAACATATTTCTAAAGTTTGTTAATATGGATAAATATCTTGTGAGAGGGAAACACGAAGAATACTTGGAACTAATGAAATTTTGGACTGTGAATTATATCAACAATTTAAATAATTTAATTACATTATGCACAGATTGTCATAAAAGTAACATGGACGATGATGTAGGGCGGTTTACCTTGAAATTGATTGGTGAGAATAGGAAGAGAAACAAATCTTGGGATGCTGGCATTGGATATTTAACTAAATTTGAGATTAAGGAATTAAAAAAGAATCTTACTGATTTAAACTCAAAATTAGATGAGAAGGAAAAAGAAATTGGACTTCTAGATTCAGAAAATAAAATGTTGCAACAAAAAGTTGATAGAGTAAAAAAATTTGGCAATTTAATTGTTTCCCTTTTCCCTATATTGGAGAGTGAGGTGCAAAATATAATCCTAAACGAATTACGTAGCCAATTAGAGAACTCCAAATGTGAAAATGAGGACGAAGATTCGAGAGAACCTTCTCATAAGGATATAATATCGGTTATAGATCCAATTCCAATTACAGAGTTTGAAATCGTTCATAATAACATCAAAAATGTGGTGCAAGAGCTTGTGGATCAATATATTTACAATTTTCTGAAAAAAAGCGAAGAATTTTCTATGTACTATTATCGTCCTGCTTACGATGGTTATTTCATATTAGATAAGGAAGGACAAGAAAAATTTCACGTTTGCGCTGTAGGGGACAAATACAAGGATTTTTTTTCTCTGGTAGTGATCCACAACGGAACTCGCCCATCTTGGACTTACTATAATTCTGAAAAAAAGAGTTGGGCTAAAGTTGACTGGGAGAATATCGACACAATTGTAGATTATAGTATAGAATTTATTTCAAATTACAACTAATTTTTTTTTATTATAATTATTAACCTTAAAACTATTCTGGTTTAATTTACTATGTATTTAGAACAAATCTGGTATGATGCTAAACGGAACCTGAACCTGCAGTTAAAGGCGGAGACTAAGGAAGAAATCCGACTTTTAAACGATCAAAAACTACGATGGATCTTCGTTAAGTATGAATTATTCAAAAAAGATATCCAATGCGATATATTATCAGAATTCGTTCGAATAAATCGAGAAAATGTTGAGGTTTTTAAAGCCAACATAAGTTTTTCGTTAAATTTTGACGAGATGCGCCATCCTGAGGAAGTATCAATATTTTTGGAAAACATAACATTAGTTTCCCAAGATAAAAAATCCAAGATTGACCTTAAATACGAGATGCCATTATCGGAAATAACAAACCTACAAATCGGTAACGAAATACCAGAAAGCTTATCTTCATCTACAACTTCCGAGATAGAAAGCTTGGATGGTACGATTGAGACTTTCCTGAAGGACCCTACAGTTGCATTCATCAACAATATTTTCGAAGTTGAGCCTTCTCTGGAAGAACTTAGGCAGTTTTTCGATGAAAAAATGCATTTACGAGCACAAAACGAGTCTTTCTTTTCATTAAACAGAATTTTACCTTCAATTCTAGCCGATATTGGGCTAATCATAAAGAAATCTTGCGAGTTGTTAGATTCCGAAGCTCAAACCGAAATCCACGATTTTTTTTCCCGATATTTGCTAACGAGCAACAGCGTGTAGAAGACGGTGAGGGGCACTGTCGAGTCAGCAGATCAAATACCTACGGGAAGAACTGGCAACTAAAACATTTCAATTGCCATGGAACGAAATTGAAGAGTTGAAAAATGAATACAACATGTCGCGAGAAGTCAAGGTTAGTATATCATTTAGATCCCCTGATCTCGACCTAATAAGAAGAAATATTGATCTAGGTAAAATTAGGAGTCACGAAATTACACCGATATTTAACGAAATGTTTCGAGACGTGCAGAGCGTTATTGGGAGACTGGTAAACAACATTGAGTACACAGTCGAAAATCTTTTGCATAGGGGAAACATTAAGATAAATCACACTCAATCCTTTACACAAGGGGGTAAATTCTACATACGGTGTGATAATGTGGTCCTATTGTTTAATTCAAAACGAATACCTTACCAAAGTTGTTTAGCTATATTAAGATTGTTTTGCGTAGGAGAATTAGCGATTGTGGGCGCCATCGAACTGAATATCGCCTCAAAATCGCGTGAAAATGAATCCTATGTTGACATTTTCTCCACAAAATTAGAAAAAAAGCCCATTGCTGAGGTAGACAAATTCTTTACTATTAAGCAATTTGACAAAATCAGTCGATTGATTTCTAACCCTAATTACCTAAAAATATTAGCTACGTATCTTTTTCCATTTGCTGGACTAAAATGCGAGGTAACAATAGAAACAGTATTGGAAGACAAGCCCGCACAAAAGAGAAGAAAAGTGATATATGAGAACGAGAGAATATCGTTTCACAATTTTTTTGATAGCACAACTACACCCGAAGCGTTTAGTAAAGTATTACTGCAAAATCTCGTTTCTGGAATTTATGTGTCGGTAAGGACTGCGGATCCTAGACAACATTGCGTGTATTTTATCATTGATGTCGACATGTCCGATTATATTAAGGCAAGATATAGCGAGCAAGATGTCTGGAATTTAACCCTTTCTGTGTGCGAAGCCTTTCTTCAGACTCTTAAAAAACTCGGTCTCCCTCGATGTTCCATTAACATGTCGGGTTCCCGGGGATGCCACTTAATTTTGCGTATTGAACCAGGCATCGTAGAAGACTTCGAAGGAAGAGTTAATGTTCCAGAACTATATTACCAAAATCTCGTCCCAGGGATAAACAACTTGCGAAAATCGCAGAAATCTGTGATGCGAGATAAATTCAAATTCTTTAAAACTCTTGCTCAAGCTATTTGCATCCACATGGTCTTTGATAATCAGGTAAAAATTAGAATTCCCGAAGCAATTCGGAAAGATTTAAGTGCTTCACATAAAAATAACCTCTTTACGCTGCAAAAGGAAAAGCGTAATTTAGTCCAAATCCTTCTAGATACATCTTCCATGGGCGCAGGTGTTTTTAGGGTGTTTAGTATACATAACAAAACCGGGTTAGTTTCTATCCCGATATACGATCCTCAGCGCGGCAAATTTTACGACTATGCTAAAGATTTTAACACTTTAAAGCAGTACTCTTCTATTGAGTCCGTTGCATCCCGTCTAGAAGCCAATAATATAAACGAGTTCTTGATAACACCAAATGCCATTAAAAAGTCCAATTTGGAGCGGCGTTTTTCTCCAGGAGGTGTCTACCCGGAGTTTTTAATGATACTCCGATTTGGAGTGATGGATGTCTGTGATCGAAGCGTTGGATCCTACAATTGGTGGCGATATTTTTACGATTCAAAAGTATTTTATTCGCACCTAATCCACGAGACCCTAAAGTTCGATAAAGCTCCTAAACAGGCCATCCAATTCATATTGAATATTTGCAAATTCTATCCTCAGAAATCTGCTTGGGATAAAGAATTATTAGATCGTAACCTGCTCTTAAAGGAGATCAAACGACTTCTGAAGTGTTATCTGCTTAGCAATTCAATTTCTTACGCCCTGCTAAAAAGTAAACTTGAATCTCTTTACTATTTCGATTTTTTCTTTAACATGAAAAGCGATATTTTTGAAAAATCAATTTCTTTCAGAGAACTGTTCACAGACATCCACAAATTTTCTAATTTCGTAGGTCAATTTAGAAACATTATTCAATTTAATTTAGAGATCGTTAGTCGATTAATGACCCTTAAAAATAACGATACACGAATCTCGAACAGGCAGAAAAACGTATTGATCACCTATTCTCAACAATTACATCAGATTGCTGAATTATCGATTTATTACTGTGCCGTTATCCCTAAAAAATCTCGGAGCGGGGACATCGAAAGTAAGTCTCTTATAGGAGCGATTCACTTGGTTTGTTTGCTATATTTTTGCGTTGTAAATTTTATAGAACAATTTTTCTTGATTAATAGGAAAAAAATTGAATTGAAATATGAATGAGTTAACGAAATTTAATATCGCACACGAAATCAGAACAAGAATTGTTAACTATAGCGCTGTAGTGTGTAAAATCTTGGATCAAAAACATGACCCTGAAGTGTTTGTTCGGCTTAAAGAGATTAGAGCTCGCGATGTTTTTCCTTTTAAAGAGATGCCTAAGGATGTCTCTGCTTGCATCATAGATCTCGAAGGAAATATATTTTTGATGGGAGTGTACCTCGGAAATTCTATTATCACCATCTATGTGGAAGATTTAGATAAAAAACGCGCTGAATTGTATTTTGCAATATTTAAAACCCTTAAAATCCTAAGGGACGAGCAGATACAGTGCTTTGCTTTTTCTAATTACGAGGATTCTCAACTCGCTCGCACCTACGAATATTTAATGGCAAATAATACAGAAAAAAGTGTCTTGAAAAATTACAAATTTATCCAATCTCATTTTATCGTAAATCTTCAGGAGTACGATATGGAGACGATGGCTGAGGCGATATTTAAACTAGGTTACGCATCAACACATGACCCCTTGTTTCGTCACAACAAAATCGTAGAGAGATTGTATGAAAACGGAGAATTTGATTCCATCATTAAACATAATGAAAATTGTCTTCTTAATGAGGCTCTTATCTTTCGAGATCGGTGGTTAAAGCAATATAGTTTAAATTTGTAGTTGTATTGAAGCGTTTTGACTAATCTCCTTTTAAAAATTTAAAAGGTTCGCATTCATAATTAGTCTTTCCATTGGTTCTTGTCTTAGAGTTTTAAATTTGCTCAGTTCTTTATACATTCTTAAGTTCCGTAATACTTTTTTAAAAATTGTTGCGTTTATTAACAACACATCGAAATTTGCGTCCTCAATTAGACAATTTGGGAATTTAGAAATATGCCGATTTTTAAGGAAGACACAGTTTATACTTAATAAGTCTTTATCGAACTTCTTCTCGAACTTTTTTTTCGCTTGCCGATAGATGTCTCTAGCTGAAAATAAATCTAAAGTTTTTGCTTGGGTTCTTGAAATAACCCTCTTCTTGTAAAAATCTCCTACAAGTTCTATAGGATTCTTAATTGGATTGTTTAAAAACGAATCTTTTGGGACAATCAATTCTCCAGAGGTGATTAGTAGGACTTTGGCCTGATCTATGTCTTTTGCTTGGTTGTAGTATCTTAAACACTGACAAATCTCTGGGTCTCCACAAATATAACTCGCATGATAGGCTTTGACTTCTACATATATTATTTTATTATCTTTCTTTAATTTAATGTCTGGCTTATATACCCCTAACTTAGGATTAAGAGAGACTTCGAAGTTAAATCGCTTGAAAAGGCTACTTATGATATTAACTAAGTTTTCTTCTCGCTGATACCGAGCAGTAAAAAGGTTTTGACCTCCGTGGTCTTCTGGTTTAAAGTTTTTTACGTCAATCTTCTTTTTTAGTACACGGGCGCTCATAAATTTGTCGTTAGAGTAATAGCGTACTATGTATTTACCATTTTTCTCAATTAATTCGTAGTATATTGGAGTAGGATACTCGTATCCAAGTGATGTATCTACATATTGAACTCGGGTAGAGTTCGGAGTAATTTTAGGTCGCCTTTTTCTTTTTCTTGGCATTTTTCTATATTCTCAGCGTTTATTAGACACAAATCCTTCTGTAGTTAAAAACTTATCAACATCAAGTTATATTTTTTTATTACCAGATTTGGTTCATTATAATTTTAGTGAGTTTTTTGAATTTAATTTTGAATGAACTTACTATCCAAAAGTCTTATAATGTACATAGGTATACTGGTTTGTACATAGTTTTCACTATTCGAATTACAAGTTTTATCCAATCTTTTAGGACTTCCATCTCAATTTAATTAGGTTTAGATATACTATCGAACATATCTTGACATATCCCCTTAACTTTGGCTTAACATCAGAGAATTCAGGTTTTTTTTTATAAACGAAATCAAAAAAACTTGTACATCTTTAACTCGTTTTGTACAAAAATAAAGAATCATAGCGAAAAGAATATGTACAAGCATGAAGGTCAACTTTATATATATTTTACTTATATAGTTACATATAAAGTAAAAAGAAAGTCAATCTTTTAAAGATAATTCGCATCACATATGATAAGATAAAATATATTAAAGAAAGAGAATATAGAATGGACGATCACATGTGGAGAGATTGGATCTCAGAAGAATTAACCATTCATCCTAGTGGAGTACGAAGTCAAATCCGTAAGTTTATAGAAAAAGACATGCGAATTATTTGTCTTGACCGACGCTTCTTTTTTTAGAATCCATCAAATCCTGATTACTCGTAATCTTTTTAGAAAGATAGACTCACTCCAACACGACAGTAAATCGCGGTCAAGAAGACAGAAGGCTAAGATAATGCGCGTATAAAATGCTCGAACCAAAAGACAAGAAATATTTCCTTCGCAAACAGAAGCGACGGATAAAGCCTCACTTAAAGAACCGAACCTTAGAATCCTGGTTGTAAATTGGTTTAAGATTGCTAAATTTATGCTAGAACAAAAAAAAAGAATAATTATATCGTGCTTAAGAACTATTAGAATGTTTTTTCCTTAGGTACGCTTTTTCTACCTTCATAGCCACTACAATGATTGCGACGACAATAGGCGCTCCAATCGCCAGGTACAGGTAGATCGCCCACTTGGGAGCTTTGTATTCGGCTTTGTTGTTTTCAAATTGGTTTTCAGTGGATCCTACTTCTTCAAAATACGAGCCTTTTTGGTTGTACAGCAGGTTGTTGTTTGCAACGAAGTTGTGAGAGCTCGAAGAAAACAGTATTCCGTACTCGCGACAATCGTTAACGGTGTTGTTGTTGATCTCAGCGCGCTCGCAAGAATCTAAGAATATCCCGTTGTGATAGCTACTTTTGATAAGGTTACCCGTTATGGAAAGGTTGTTGGAATTCCTGACGCAAATCCCGTCTAACCCCGATTCCAAAATACTATTGGTGGTTATATCTACATTAGAACAATCGGTAATCTCCATCCCTCCTCCATGAGTTACGTTGCTAAGCGAGACAGAACATTCCTTCGAATTCGAAATAACTACCATCTGTAGCTCTCCGAAACTTACGAATACTTCGCTTGCTTGGTGCATTTGTATGTAAAAGCAGGGAAAGTTCGTTATGATTGCGTGGGAAACATTGTTCAAGATCAGACTCCCACACCTACTATAGCTTATGTAGAATGGTACGTTCGAGTTTTTAATCGTTAGATTTGTGCTTCCAAAGTCTGTGTAACCAATTGCGTAAATCCCTCCCGAGCGAATCACAAACGGGTACATGGGATTTTCGGCAAAGGTTCGCCACTGTTCGTTCCCGTCTATCTCGAAGTGTTCGATGTGTTCCCAGACGAACGGTCCGTACTCGTACCACGGCCCCATAGAATTTTTCAATCCTGTAGCGCAATAAGAAGCGCTTGTTAGCAGAAAAAGGAAGACCGTAGTAGAAATAATTTTTGGCATGTTCTCGGTTATTTTACGATTTTTGAAGGGTTACACTACAATTCGGGTAGAACCTTATAAAAGAAAACGAAAAATCTAAAGATTCACGAGGAATTTTTGTTTAAATAATTTCCGATAATTTTAGTTAAAAACTTTATAGTTGTTTAGATATATTGCCAATTTTAACTGTAGAAGTTTGGAACGCCTTTAGTAATGGCGTTTATCCCCGTGAACTCAATTGTACGCTTCCCTGCTCGCAATTTGTGAGAAGTTTGGCATTTGTACGCACTGCATTTCAAGGAGGATATGAAATTCACCTTATTGCTATAAAAAACAGCTTTTTAGTAGTAATTTGCTCATTAGGGGAGATTTCAAAGCCACTAGGAACAACTTTTGGTTTCTTGGGTATAGTTATTGCCTTACTCGCCATGAGTAAGGAAAGTGTTATTTTATGTTTTCTATTAACTAGTAAAAACACATTAAGGGAAGATTTAAGACCTTAATTATCCTAATTTTTAACCAAATGAATACAAATGTAATAGAGTTTCTTGAAGAAGATTTCAACAAGTTAAATGAGAATTTTCCGGATCATCCTCTCTTATGGAATCCTAATTTGCTTAACCTTGCGATTTCGTTTGAATTTTTCGAAGAACTAGTTAACAGATATTGTTTTAATATCCCATTAATTCCAAATAGGGGTAACAACGAGGATTTTATGAGAAGAAGTAAGGCTTTTGAAGCGGAATTTTTTGAGGAATATGAGATCAACCCTGAAAGCTTTGTTATATCACACTATGATCTAACTATTTATACTTCATCTGAAAAACTATATTTAAATTTGCTATACCGTATTGTATATGAATCTTTGCTTCAGAAAGGTAATTTTAGAGAAATATATTTAAAATTAAAAAACCAATGGAAAGAATTTCTTGAAAACGACATACTTAACGTGAGTTTTATTATCCCTATGCCTAATATAAAAGTAGTAGGGGATATAAAACTCATAGATCCTCAATTAATTATTAAGAGTAGGCTTAACACTTGGATTTTAGATAAGCGCGAAAGTCGTAGCATAAGCTCTTGGAAGAGTGTATTAGTGTATCAAACCAAGATTCCAGCAAGACTATTCCGTTCTAAAGAGCAGTTTCAAATTGAAAATAAACGACTTGAGCATAAATTTGATATGGATTGGAAGGAAAAACTAGGTGAAATCGAAGAGATCATATTCACTTTTTATCTTAGTGAGATTAATTTTCCTTATAATTGGTTTTTTGGTCTATATCCTTGGTGGATTGAATTTGAGGTTACAGAGTTTATGAAATTATTTAAAGAGACCACCGGTCCTACGATTCGTCTAACTACAAATCAATGTAAGGACATATTTGCGAAGTATCCCGATATAGTTAAAAGTGCAGTTTTTAGACGCGATGAAAATAGAACTATCGGGTTCCATTACATGCAATTGCATAATTTAGATTTTACTCCAGATGTTATTTTTAATATTTTCAGCTTATTCGAACATTTATTTGGGGATCGTACAGATAAGGAGATTGTGTTTAAAATTGCATTTAACTCGTCATTATTTCTCGCACCTAATAAAGATACCTTCATCGACATGTTTAAATTCATGAAAAAATCCTACGATATTCGTAGTGCATTATCTCACGGTGGCGATTGGGAACAAAAAATCAAAAAAATCATCCAAAATTATCCAGAAATTCATTATCACATCGATTTATTAGAGAAGTGGATAGTGATTCTAAATAATACTCTCAAAAGAGTTATTCAGCGCAAGTTAGAAAATCCTGATATTCTTACTGATATAAACGAGCTATATGACGCCAAGAATTTAGAAAGAAAAGCTACTTATCTCTCTTACTTAGCTTCGTATTATAGTGATATACCTGAGCGCTCTGAAGCCTTAAAACTTTTAATAGAAAGTAGACACATTTATGATATGTTAGAAATTAAAGTAAAGACTAAAGAGATAGAAGAATTCATAATTAAACTAATAGAGAAAAAAGGATTAATCATATTTCGGAGAGAGTTAAACCAAGTTCTTGAGGAATTGAAATTAATAAGCGAATTTAGTGAAGTTAGAAAAGAGGAGGCCATAGAACTAAGAGCTAGTCTTGAAAAATTTTTCAAGAAGTTAAATAGGGAAGAAAACAAATTGCTACTGCCTATAAATGGAACTGATATCATGGATTTATACGGTATAAAACGACCTTCTAAGATAATTGGGAATATTTTAAAGATTATTAGTAAAAAAATCGAGGATGGAGATTTTTCCGAGTCTACTATTACAAAAGAAAGCCTTCTGAATTATCTTAAAGAGTATAGAGAGGAAATATTCGAGTTGGCTTCTAAATTACGACCTTGAGAAGATTTATTTTCTTTTCTTTTTTTTTGTAGTTGTCAGCATACTTAGATAGCGTCTTATTCTATTATACCTTGACAAAAATTGCATTGCTTTAATTCTCATATAAATCCATCGACTCCATCCAACACCCTGGATTTTTGTCTTTTGGTAAGCGTAGCATTGCTACGCGTTCGCCTTTTCTCTCCTTTTTACATTTCGACCTTCTCTTTAGGTCTGTTGGAATGGAGTCGTCCTTTTATAACTGATATAATCCATCTTAAATGTGTTTGGCTATTATTCTATCGATTCGATAAGCCTATAAATTCATATTCGCTATGAAATGTTGAAAGGAATTAAAAAATTCGCCATAGAGAGGAAACTAAAAGGATGATTCCAGTATTTAATCTGGAATGGATAAAAAGGATTTGGTCTCGAAGACTCATTCTTTGAAGTGGCTATATACATTTTGAAAACAATATCAAGATGATGAAAAAAGTCGAAAATTACATTTATGGAGCTGATGGATAGGAGAGAGAGTTTAAGATAATTCGATTAAATCTCTTTCATTTTCTAATATATAGATTAGCAACCGAGTCAAGAGAATTTAGGTTATTTCAGTATATTCCATCCTTGGAAAAGATTAGCTAATGGAAATTTTATCAAATTGTTTATGCACCCTCATTTACCACAAATGGGTTCTTTTCCTTTAAATAAAATTCTTTAAGCTTTACATTTTTTAACATTATGTTGTTAAATTCCACTTCTCAAAGAACGATTTTTTTTTGCTATCTTATGGAGGTTGTATTCTCATTATATACTACTTTTCGATCTTCTACAACTAAACTACGAAATAACCATACGAGGATGATATATAGATTAATTTTTAAGAAAACCTGGTTACAAGTATGGCCACTCAACTTCAACCTTTCTTATCAGGATATCGCCCCGATCAAGGTTTTAATAACACAATTACCTGGGATCAGTTTAAAAATTCGCAAGACTGGAAAGAAGTTACTACACAATTACAAAATCGAATTGATCATTGGTTCTTTACTCCTATTAGCTTTCTATATAAAAGACATTGCATCGATAAAAGCGATTTTGTTCACTATCACACATTTCCAATTAATAACATGTGTTGGTCTTTGTTAGATCTTTTTACGCAACTAGTGCATACCGAGGATTGGGTTAGAGGGTATCGTGTAGACTTATTCTTAAGGAGCAACAAGAGATTTTTTAGTGGTCTTATCCCAGCGATAAATTTAGCAAATACTTACGAAAATCCTCTTTTTCAAAGCAAGCAATTAAGTTTATTCGATATTTTCCGAAACAAACCCATCCACAACAATTTAATTAATTGGTTAGGGAGTCTGGATGTTAAGGAAAGTAAATGTTTCACTATCAAACAAGGTAATTTTATATTGGCAGGTACACCTCAAACAAAAGATTACATCGAAGAAAATCCAATAATTCTGATCGAATCAATTCAAAACTATTTTAAGGAGTACCTTTCCAAGTTAAAATCCACATTTTTCTTACAAGAAGTCTTTAAAAAAAGAATAAGATTATTATTTGGATTTAGCTTTAGTTATGTTTAAACCATCTACTTTCGTTTTTCATACTCTTTGCAGGGAGTAGAGTTATGTTTTTAAGTTCGAAATTGTAGGTGGAAAGAAACGATTATTTCATTATAAAAAATAGCCATGTAATTGATAAAGTATATATATGATAAGTCAAGAAAATGGTAAAAAATAGAATTATTTGCTTTTTAAGTTGAAAAAATTTAAAAGAGACTGAAAAAATTAAAAAGTTATTATCTTCTTGGATAGCCAAAAAATAAAAATAGAATTTTATAGGAAATATGAATGTCATCAATCGTGAAATAATAAAAGCTAGAATAAGTGAGGTAGTCGAGGAAATCCTAAGAATTTTAAGAAAATTGAGTCGTAAATACGAATCATTGCAAGATCTCTTTAAAATACAACCCACTATCAATATTTACTTCCTCAAGGACGATTTAATTGGGGTATCCCTAATAGATGAAGGACAGAGCGAGCTTAAATGCGTTTTGACTCAAACTCCGAAGAAGGGAAAATACTATTTTTATGTTAGTAAAATTTTTCTGGATGATAAACGTTATAACAAAAAAGAATTAGCCAGTGAAATAGCGTATAAAATCTTCGAAGAAGCAATATCCCAAAATGCTTACACGCTTAATATGGAGAGAGTAGAAAAATTAATTAAGGATGGGCATTACGCAGTAGCATTGGTCTTCCTCACTTCTGCTTTCGAAAACGCTACCAAAGACTTGTTTCTTAACTATAATTATCTCTGGTTTTTCTCTCTTGAAGAGTCCGATTTTACCCCACTTCTCGATCTACTTGGGTTAAATGTTTACGATAAATTGAACTTAAACAAGGAGTTATCCTACAGGGAGGGATCAGATTTTGAACAATGGGAGAATCTTAAGCGGAAGAGTTACGTGTTTAAGCTATGCAAAAAGCTTGGTGTTTTAAACCAATATCAAATGTACCTAATAGCAAATAAAATGGAAGAAATCGGTGCTTACGAGATTCTCAAGCAGATTCTATACCAGGCATTAAAAAATATGAGGGGTAAGCTTAATTTTCAAAGGATTAAAGAAGTAGGTGGTGTAAGATGGGTGTTTAAGCATTTCTTTTCAATTGATACACAACCTATAGACAAGGAATTACAGACGCTCCAAAGCGTTATTGAGAAAAGGCATAAGATAATACACGCATTTCTTGACGATGAAAGCATAACAAAAACAGAAGTCGAATCTACATACGACGCAGTGAATAAAACCATAAATTTCCTAAAAGATAGGATTAATGAATTTTCACTCGCAGTACATTAATATCCTAAAGATTTGCGATTGAAAAGCAATTAAAATCGATCCGAAAAACGCCAGTATATGGCATAGCTTAGCTTAAAGCTTAGCTTAAAGGTATGCGTTTCTAAAAGTTTGAGATTTCAGATGTTTATCAAAATTAAGTGGTCGGATATACGCATACTTTTGCATAAAATTCAAGTAGATTAAGCTATAAACTATTAACAGTTCATTCTATGTTTTTTTTATTTAAACTTTTTTTGTCTTAAATTTTGGAGAGCAATTTTATTATATTCACCAAGAAATCCTTATATTAACTACTAAAAAATATTGAAGGGATAAAAGATGGAACCACTGAATAAAAGCAATGGACTTAACGGAATTAATGGTAATTTTTTGAAAGTATCCGGACTTAATCCATTTATACAATCTCTTCGAAAGATATTTGGAATTAATTACGATTTTCCGAGCTTAACGTATTCAGTTCAACCAAAGAAGGAGAATTTACAAACAGAATTTACTGAAATAATTAATTCAGATCTTTTAAAATCTCTCTCCGATTCAAACGAAATTAATAAAAAGGGAAGTAAATCAGTATTATGGATAAATGCAAAACCGGGGGAGCATGAAGGTCTTATTAGCGATACCTTTATGGATCTTATTGTAATGTCTAAACTCTCTCCTGAATTAAAAAATTATCTATTATACAATGGACCTTCTAAATTCTACTTATTAAAAGGATACAAATTAGAAACTCAAACGGGGTTGATAGAACCTGTTTTTATAAATCCAAAATTAATTAAAAATGCCTATTGGAATGAATTAATAAAACCAGAATTTCATTATCACGATGAAAATGAAAAAGTCCAATTGTTTACCATTGACTATTTTATTCCTAAAGAGCTTATCCAACATCATATTGGCGAGATTGGCCGGACACTCGATGGAGGGCGAAGAGTAAATAAGAAGTTGTTAGAAAGCTGGGATTACATAAAACAAGTGAGTAGAAGAACTTTTGACATAACAGATAGAACCCGAGAAGTTTTAGAACAAGTTCAAAGTATTATATTTCTCGAATGGTGGCGTGGGTATTTTAATCAAGCGTATCCAACCATGGAAAATTCTGACTATACCACATTTTTACATTCCACAATTTGTCCTAAAGAAATCATCTTAAGAGCTTATATAGAAGTTCTCGTCTTTAAATCACCTATGCATGTAGAAATTTCTCTTCAAAACCTCTGTAAAGTCTCATTTTTAAATGAAAAGTACATTAAACATTTAATTAAAGACTGGATTATTGGAACGGAGTATTATGGAAAGGAATGCTTAGAAAATAGTACATTTATTTTTCCACCAAAAAAACTAGACAGGTTCTGGGCAAAATCAGAAATTATTCTAATGCGATATCAAGATACCTTACCATTTATTAGTAGAAAAATTGAATTATCGTCAATCCAAGAATTTCTTTCTAGCCATTTTCAAATCTTGTCTTTAACAGGCGACCATGGAGTTGGAAAAACTCGTTTATTAATTGAATCTTCGATAGAGAATGGAGAGGAATGGGAATTTTATTGGTTACTTTCCAATAAAAAGATATCATGGGAACTCATAAAGGAACTGATCCAAAAGGAGAATAAAAAGTTAGTTCTGATTATCGACGATGTCGACAGAATCCAAAACTGGGATTTAATTTTAGAGGAATTTCAGCAAATTGAATTAAGGGTTAATCAAATAAAGCTAATTGTTGTTTCAGGAGGTGGTCAATTAGTAGAACACTTTGTAGTTAATCACTATTTTCACAGAAACGAAGAACTTTTAAAAAGAATTCAATTAAATCCTTTAAATTTTAAAGATATCAATTTGAAAAACGAAGCAGTGAGGATTTTATTGGAACAGGGAATAGATATTCTAACTATCAACTCTATTTTAGATTATTCTCAAGGGTATATCGAAGTTATAGAAGATGAGTTGCATTTTCTAAAAAAAGATAAATTAGGGAGTCTAAGTTCCAATGGATTGAGTTCAATAACCCGATTTAAAGAGAGAGTATACTCATTATGGAATCAATCATTAAACAAGGATGAAAAAGAGTTTCTTAGGATTTTGAGCGTATGCGGAAATATTAGCATTCACGAAACTCCTGTTATTGATTTAGATACAGAGCTGTACTCAAATCTTATTGAAAGTCTTATAACAAAAGATTGGATAAGAATACTTCATAATCAGATTTTTTTCAAAAGATACGCAATTATGAGATGGGTAGTTGAATCTGAATGGTTAAAAGACAAAAACATGGTGAAAGAATTATCTAAGTTAGTAGACAAGCTCTTAGAATTGAATCCAAGGTATTTCTTGAATGCATTGGGGATTTTAAAGAATTTATTAAATTACAGTGATTTTAGAACAATTCTTCAAAAAATTGACAATTGGAAGGAGGTAAAATCATTTGAAGAACTCTCTGTACAAATACAATTATTATTTAGGCTTCTCCCTCTTTACGCATCAAATTTCTTCCAAAATCTTAAAATCCAGTATGAGTCTCCTAAATCAGCTAAAACACTTAACGATCCTTACCTAGCAAGCGATATTTCCCAGAATTATAAAGATCTAGTACTAAAGATAAAGCATACTTGGATGTCCTACGCTATTAAAGAAGAACCAATGAAAATCTTTGAAACCTACAATTCAATGACCGAGATTCTATTAATTTTACAAGATTTTGATGGGATCATAGACTTAAGCGATATTATGCTTAAGCTACTGAAAGAAGAGAAAGAAGCAAGAAAAAATTTGTATAGCTCTATTTTGCTTAAAAAGATTAATGTAAGCGCTATTAAAAATCCCGAAAACTCGGAAAAAGTTTATCAAGAAGGTGTAAAGGATGCGGATTTAACCCCTCTTCATAAAGGATTAATCTATAGTTTTTGGGGTGAATACTTATTTAACAAAAAAAAAGTTCCATTAAAAAAGATTCTAAACATCTATTTTTCGGCTTCAGAATGCTTTATAGAAGCGGGAAACCAAGAGAGCTACGTATTTTTGTGGTCAGGATTTACTGCGCATTTTATTATGCGGTATGGTAAAATTGACTACTATTTAAAACTTGAAAACAAAAATTGGCTTGGATCCATAGAAGAGAAACTCAGGACTGCTGAAAAATGGGCAAAAGAGTTGAATAATGTAAGAGCGTATATTGGTTTAATCTTGAATTGGCGAATTTTTAATCCCTCGGGTGATGCACAGGAGGGGATTAAAAAGTTAAAAGAATGCGTGAATTATGCTAAAGAGCATAACCAAATATATCTAGCGGGGGATATCTATCATCAATTAGGCACAGAATATTTCAATCTCGAGGAATACGAGGAAGCAATAAGACATTACGAGTTGTGTATAAAATACACAAAGGAATCTGGTGTTGTCTTTAGATTAGAGCCAACTTATTCTATGATGGCCGATGCTTTTTGGAGATTGAGAAAATATGGAGATGCTATAGAGGCACATGAGAAAGCATATAAACTGTATAAGCAAATAGGGAATTATCCTGAAGCACAATATTCATTAAATTCGATTTTTGATATTAATGTAGCACGAGGAGATCTAGATAAAGCATTGGCTCTAAGTGACGAACTTTTAATTTTGAGCAAGAAATCTAATAATTCTGCTTTTTATTTTGAATCGCTTTTAAGACTCGCTGAAACAAATTATCTTAAGGGAAATTATAACAAATCAGACATTTATTTGTCAGATGTCTCGAGATCTTCAGATAAACTAGATAAAGATGTGAATATTCATGTTAAGATCCTAAGGATTTTAAATAGTTATAAAAAAGGGCAAAAAGAGGTATTGGTCAACGATTTATCTGTATATCTTGAAGATCTTAATAATTATAACTTTAAAACTAACGATTTTGAAATAATGTGGATATTTAGGTTAATCGAGATTCTCTACGAGGAGGAATATTTAGAAACGATCCAAAAGATCTCAGATCAAATGGAAAAGATTCCTTTTTTCAAGGATCGTCCATTTAGCATTTATGAATATTTTCTCCAAAATCTTGACAATTATCTTTCCAATATAAAAGAGATTCACCAAAAATGGCCTGACTGGGCAATTTATTTTCTTAGTTTGTTTAAAAAACCAGATCAGTTTTTCTTTGGACAATCAAATTTAATCGAAACAATGAGAAAATTAGGTCAACCCGAAAGTGAAGTTCAAATTGACAAATTTATTGAGGAAGTAAAAGAAAAGGTTTCAGAAGCGGAAGAGTTGAACGAAGATGCCTTTATTGAATACCTACTTCAAATCCCAACTCTATATGTTTTGCTTGTACAGAATAAAATAAGAAATAGAGAGCACCTTTATGTAATATTTCTCTTTTTTCGGAAAATGTTTGGAAAATACAATAAATTAGACGAAAAGATTCAGAATTTAGATTTATTGCTCCAACATGAAGAATTTAATTTTCTTAACATTTTTATGGTTCTAGCAGATGCGGCACAATCTTTATATGACTTGGACTTGGCTCTTGAAATATATCAGTTTGTAGAAAAAAATTCAATACACGAAAGAACAAACGCAACCGAATTAAAATTTTTTAAAGTTTTCGAGATCTTAGCAGAGAGAAGAGGGGAAAAGTCATTAGCTTTAGAGATTCTGCAAAAAATTGATTCAATTTTAGAGCATTACGGAAATTTAAACGATAAAATATCCAATAGAATAAAGATATTAACGATTTACCTTTCAGAGAGTTTTAATAAACAGGTAGAACAAGACATTACAAAACTCCAAGAAAATCGGGAAGATATTTCGAATGAAAATAGATTGATGATTAAATCGTTAAAGATTTTTCTACTAATTAAGAAAAAGATGATAATACAGGCTAATAAGGAGGCTTTAATATTCATTCACGACAAAAATTTTCAAGATGAGCAAGAAGCATTAGCTTGGTTTATCGCTGAATTCGTCGATCGAATATTTGTACAAGAAGATCTTTTAAATGAGGATATCGATGAAAAGTTAATTAAGAAATATATTAACCTGTTTGAAACTGGTGAATTAAAAGATGTGCCTTTCATGGCAACGTATGAAAGAGCATTTATTTCGATTTACTTGAAAATGAATCAAAACATCGAAAAACAAAGTAATATTTACGATTCGTTAGATATTGCTTTAAGAGCATTAAAAATTTTAGAGGATTATGACTGGGATCAAGTTAAAGCGGGATACGGTCAACTTTTATCTAATCTTTCAAAGGTACAGATTGATTTAATTAATAAAAAGAAGGTTCAAGAATCGCTGGAACTATCTAAAAGAATATTTAAAATATCAAGAGAGAATAACGTACCTGAATTTGAATTATTTGCAATAGAACATTTGATTCTTGAATGTCTGATGCTGGATGACTATAAAATGGTGATTAATTGGTGTTTTAAATATTTGGAATCAAGCATACTCAATAAAAACTTAAAAATCTTAGATAGAAATTTCGTTTTAAATAATCCATTTAATAAAGAATTGTTAGACTTCATGGGAATTAGTATTAAAAATGTTCGTGCTGAAGAATTAATCGAGTTAACAAGCTTAAGAGTTCTTGAAATTCTTAAAGGGGAAATAATTAGAAATACCACTCGCCTTGGAGTTAATGAATCTGCCAATTTAAGAGATCAACTCTTTATATATATATTGCAGAATTTAGATCGGCGACTATTAAGGAAAGGGAATAAGCGTATACTATACTCATTTTGGAGTTATCTAATAAACACTTTTCATATGTTGATAATTAATTTGTACGGAGAGTCAGACTTTCACGATAATTACCTTATCGTAGAACACATACTACAAGATTTAAATGGGGTTGAGGAGTGGGAAACTGAGATTATAAAACTCTGGAAAATTTTTTTAAATTTAATAGATGGTAATGGAGATACGATGTTCAATAATAGTGTAAGTAATTTATTAAACATTATTCCGCCTGAGTTGAAGGAAATAGCAGAATATAATATGCAGATATTGAAAAATGCATTTGCGATTAATTCAGACCCGCGCAAGTTATATTTAAAACTTAATGTAAGCGAAATTCAAATCCTGCTTACCGAATTCAGAGAAAAAGGGGATATAAATAAAGTTATAGAAAATTTAATTGATATTATTAAATATTACTTTTTATTAAAAGAATATGAGAAATGCGAGACTTATATTCGAGAAGGAAAGAATATTGCTACAGAAAACGGTAGAGATAGAGATCTTATGGTTCTTGTTTATTTAGAGGGATTATTACAATATAATATAGGAAATTTTCTAAAAGCCTTAAAATCATTTAGTATAATTATTGAAAATAGGAGAAAAGTTAATCCCATTGATTATATTGAGGCTAACTTGTATATCGCAAATGTTTTAATAAAACAGGCAAAATTTTCTAAAAACGAATTGACTCAATTTATACAAAATTTAAAATTGCTTTACGATGATTTAGAAAATAACTTGAAAAAAGATCTTTTATATGTTGTACTAAATCATGCAT
>JAHPYY010000006.1 GCA_019058515.1 Promethearchaeota archaeon | reverse complement strand
GGCACGACTCATCGTCGTCTATTTCATTTTTTGTCTCCATCAAGTAAATAAAAGAGGAATTTCATAAAAATTTAATGAATTCGATAATAAGAATTGTTAATTCCTAGAAATAAGTTAAATAAAAAAAGAATTATGTTTCTCTATTCTTCGCGAAGCGCTCTTTTGAGCACTTTACCAACTGTTGTTAATGGTAAATTTTCTCTAAATTCCCAAATTCGCGGGCTTTCATATTTTGAGAGATTTTTTGCTGCGTATTCTTTTAAATTATTCTTTACGGCTTCCGTAGGTTCAATCCCTTCCTTTAGTTGGACGATGGCTTTGACGATCTCGCTTCCGGGACGATCTGGATCTTTCAGACCAATTAATGCTACTATTTCTATGTCTGGATGCTTAGTTAGGATGTCCTCGACGTGTACGCTGTAAACCTTATATCCACTAACGATTAACATGTCTTTGGTCCTATCTACGATTGTGATAAATCCATCTTCGTCCATCACGCCTACATCCCCTGTATGGAACCATCCATCAATAATAGTTTGAGCATTCGCTTCAGGTTTGTTATAATATCCCCTCGTCACTTGAGGACCTTTACAAATAATCTCTCCTGGTTGGCCAAGGTCAACCTGTTCTCCCGTTTCCACATCCACAAGTCTTAACTCGCTATCTGGTACGGGAAGTCCCACTGTACCGACTTTCTTCTTCCCGTAAAAAGGATTCATAGTGAGAATAGGCGATGTTTCCGTCATCCCGTAAACTTCTAACAGTTTGTTTCCCGCGTTCATAGCGCTTTCAAAATCTTTAATCGCTTCTGCGGGAAATGGTGCAGCTCCGGAAATGTAAGTTTCAAGCGAGTCTAAGGCGGTGACTGGAATACTTTTCCTCTTCGGATTATTCTTGATGTTTAAGTATAAAGTAGGCACATTGACCATCATCATTGGTCTTTTGTCTATTACTTCTTTTATTATGTGATCCGTGTCTCGTGGATTTGCGATTATTATTTGTGAATTTTTTGCGTATATATTTATCATAGCTAACGCTAATCCGGCTAAATGAAACATTGGAAACGCTGAAAGAACTGTGTCATAGTCTTCCTCCGTCATATCTATCCAATTTAACACTTGAATAGTATTTGCGATAAGATTAGCATGAGTCAATTCCGTGCCTTTAGGACGCCCTGTAGTCCCCCCCGTGTATTGAAGCAGCGCAAGATCCTTATCTACATCGATAGACACTTCTTTTAAATCTTTCGCTGTTGTCATTACTTCTTTAAAGTTAACAGTATTTTTTCCCGCAAATGGAACAACCTTCCCCTTAGGTATTTTCCCCGCTAATTTTCCGAGAGTTACTAAAGTCTTAGATAGTCCCATGTAATCTGAAATGTTTGTAGTTATAATCCATTCGAGTTTAGGAATCTTATCCACTACTTTTGCTAGTACATTCTCATAGATTACATCTAAAGTAACGAAAAATTTCGCACCACTGTCGTTTAATTGGTACGCTATTTCTTCTGGACTTAAAAGCGGCGAACAGCCAGATGCTACCCCTCCCGCCAAAATTGTTCCAATATGTGCTATTAAATACTGGTGGCAGTTGGGTAAATTAATTGCCACGATGTCCCCTTTCTTCAAGCCATGTTTTTGCAGGAAGGTTGCAAATATGTGAATTTTCTCTCTATATTCTTTGTAAGTCATTTGGTTCTTCATAAAATACGCCGCTACTCTATCAGGATACGCAGCCATTGCCTCGTCAAATAATTTTCCAAGGCTTTCTTTAGGATATTCCAAGTTTGGTTTAACGTGAGGATCGTACGACTTAAGCCATATTTTTTTGTCATATGGACTTGCTTCTTGAGTTTGCATGATATTTACTCCTAAGGTAATTTTTTTTTGAATTGAAGTTCAGTAGTGTATTTTTATGTTGGTATTTTATTTAAAATATATCACAAAAACCTCGCATATTAACAATTTCTGTTATTTATCAAAAATTGGACTATTGTTGTTTTAAATATATTATTTCGTACTAGAAATTGGGGAGCGATGAATTATGAAAGGACAAAAGATTTTGAGTTTTTTAATGGCTTTTGTATTTCCCTTGATATTTATCGTGCTTTTAGGGTTTTTATTTGGAGAATTTTGGGTCATTCTTGGTTATTTGACTCAGTGTCAAGCAGTTATGTTAGGTATAATATCAGGGGTCGTTTTTGGAATCTTAGGTATAATTAGATATGGAACAGAAGTTTAATTCGCAAAAATCTTAAATAAATTTTTAGTGATATTCTACTTGTTAAGTCTTTTTCTTTATTGCGTTATTCGGACAGATTTCTTCGCAAATTCCACAACCCAAACATAATCCTTTACTAATAAAAGCTTTCGAATCTTGCACACCAATAGCAGGACATAGAAAAACCTCGTAACACATCCCACAATTGGTACACAATTCGGCATTTACTTCTCTTACGAATATTTCGTGTCGTTTGATGTATTTCTGAACGCACTCGTCTTTTACTAATATCGCATGTAAGCACCTTTTTTCTAAGGCACCAAGACCACTTTCTATAATTGCGTTTTTTAAATTTTCCGTATATTTATCATTCGACTTTTCGTTAATCTCAATATTATCGTATGTGTTTAGATAATCGGATCGCTTAATGACGCTAATAAATGCTCCAGTACCCCTAAGAAAATCCTCCAAATTTATCACTGTTTTAGATTTTCCTCCTAAATAATTTTGTGTATCGCTTCCAGGGTGTGGTTGTTGCCCCGTCATCCCGATCCACCCATTATCTAAGATTAACACTACTATTGGTGCCCTGTTATGAATTCCATTTAGAAAAGCAGGGATTCCTGAGTGAAAAAAAGTACCATCACCTATAATTGCAACATTCAAACTATCGTCTGTGTGAGCGACTCCTTGAGCTAACGCTATGCTGGAACCCATGCAATACTTTACATTAGCAAATCCCATTGGTGGATATGACAACATCGTGTAACACCCAATATCTTGGAAAAAAAAGACCTCTTTCCCAGTGGACTTCTTAATTTTATTAGCCGCCAGTTTAAGCACGTACCCCGTAGTTCGATGAGGACAACCCGGACACATGATAGGTTTGCGACTGAGTCCCACATAACTAGATTTTTCGCTCTCGATTGTTTCTAAATCTATTTTTGGAGCAACTTTAGCTAATTTACAAATAGCAAGCGTAGCCTTGGTAGGATTTAACTCACCTACATAAGACAATAGAGAAGTTTCGCTCAAATTTGAGAACGAAAACGGATCCTTTCCGTAAATTTTGACCTTAATTCCGTGCTTTTGAGCAATTGCTAAAGCTTGGGACTCGAGGTAAGCATCCATTTCTTCTACTACTAATACATTCTTACATTGTTTTAAAAATTCTACTATCTTCTTCTGTGGAAGTGGATTAATAAAACAGATCTTCATTACAGGTATCGATAAGTCGAGAAAATTTAACGCTTCAACTACGTAAGTATAGGATACTCCGCAGGTAATAATCCCTAATTCATGCTTGCTTTCAGAATTCGTTCCCTTATAACTGATTTTGTTAATATTGCTATTTTCTGACATTTCTAAAGCTCGATTGAGCCGAGAGTATATTTGATCTTCTTTCAATTTCAAAAAGTAAAGCTTTGATGCGGTATTGACTTCTTTTAACAATTCAAAATCGCTAGGGATAGTTGAAGCTTTGAGGTCGCCGTAAGTAACATTACTCCTAGCGTGCGAGACCATCGTCACCGTTCTTACTATTACTGGAAGCTTTATTTTCCTCGATATTTCGAACGCGAGTTTCGTGAACTCTAAACATTCCTGAGGAGTGCTTGGTTCTAATGCTGGTACTTTTAAAATCTTTAAGAAATATCGGGAATCCATCTCTACTGCGCTGGAGTGTTGTTGAGGATCGTCTGCTACTATGATAACAATTGCGGAGTTAGGGTTAGTTGGGTGAGTAGTTGCGAGCGCAAGAAGCGGATCAGCGGCTACATTCAATCCCACATTTTTCATACCGACCATAGCTGTGGCTCCCCGGGCATACGCTGCACCTGCCACTTCTACCGCAACTTTTTCGTTGATACTGGTTTCCACCCATTTAATTCCTACTTGCTTGAAAATACCCAAGAATGTTTCTCCAATTTCAGAGCTTGGAGTTCCTGGGTAATAGGTATACACATCTACACCACTTTCTAACGCCCCTCGAACGATTGCCTCGTTTCCCAACAATAATCTCTCGGTTCCAGGAGCAGGCTCCACAATTTTTTCATATAATCTTGACAGGATACTTCTCCTCAGAAATTAGGTAAGTTATTAAGAACTAGGTCAAGTGCAATTTAATATCGCACAATATTATTTACTTTATTCTTATTATTAATTAGAAAAAGTTGGTGTTTTGAGTGTGATTAAGGAAATTATTAAATTAATACGCCCTAATCGTTTTTAGGTAACAGTTGTTTTTACATTTATAGTGAAGCTAACACAAAAGATTAGGATCTTTCCAAATAAGGAACAAGAACATTTACTGTTTTGTTTATCGGAAAAATGTAGATTATTGTATAATTTTGCGTTAGCGGAACGGATAGAAAAATGGCAAAAGTACAAGGATAAGCCAAAAAAAGAGCGAAAATATATTGATTATTTACAACAATCAAGAAATTTACCCTCGTTGAAAGAAGAATATCCTGAATATAAGTGGGTGTATTCGAAAGTTCTCCAAACAACACTTAGAAAACTCGATTCTAATTACAAGTCTTTTTTTGCTCTATTGAAAAATGGAGATAAAGATGTGAGACCACCACGATTTAAGGGTAAGAGATATTTCACTACACTCTGCTACAATCAGTCAGGATTTTTATTACGAGGAAACACTATTTCTTTCTCTCACAAACATCCATCTAAAGTTTTCCTTACCTTTGAGCTTCCTTCTCATCTCGTTCCAAAAGGGCGGATCAAACAAATAGAGATATTCTACAGGAATAAGAAGTGGTTTGTTTCCCTCACCTACGAGGTCGAACCACTTAAATATGTTGACAATAGGCAATATCAAGCATTTGATTTGGGAATAAACCAAGTTGTGGCTATTAACCTATTTAGAAAATCAGTGCAATTCACCAATAGAAGAGCAGACATCTATTGGAAAAAAAAAATAAAAGAAGTACAATCAAAACGAGACCATTGTAAAAAGTACAGTAATAAATGGTATTCATACAATGAAACACGAAAAAAGATGATCAAGAAAAGAACCCATCAACTTAAAGATTTCCAACATTGGCTTTCAAACCAAATAGTAACTCACACAAAAGCAAATACAATTATAGTGGGAAAATTAAAGGTAAAAGAAATGGCACGAAAGAAAAAGGGAACTGGTAACGCTAAAAAAACCCGAATAAATAAAACACTCAATCATTCGGTTCAAAGCACAGGCTACATGTCGAGGTTTGTCGAATTCTTAACCTATAAGGCTGAAAAAATGGGTAAAAGAGTAATAAGAATTGATGAGTCGAAGACAACGAAAGCCTGTTGTAAATGTGGAAAGATCGAGCAAAGACCAATTTTCGAAAGACATATTAATTGCGACTGTGGAAATCACATAGACCGAGACCTTAACTCAGCCATCAACATCATGGTTCGCTTTTTAGTATCTAAGTGTAAATACGATTTCCTATCGCACAAACCCTCGGTGGACGAGGAATCGTTCTTAATGCAATGGAACGGTTTTCTACGACATACAGGCCAACCCGTATTAGAAGCGGTTGTGTACTCGTAGGAAGCCACAATCTTAGGTTGTAGGCAGTTCACTAATTAGAAAAGAAGCTTAGTAATAGATTAATACACTTAACCAACTCTAATCAAAAACGATTTAAATTAAATAGCTAGCTACATATTATTGCGTATCATCACATAAATAGTCAAATATATTGAAAAATATGTATTTTTTTAATAAAAATTTCTTCTTCGAAATCTTTTAGATGGCTCCATGCTCATTTACTTGTATCAAAAATTTAAGGGGTAGCTTGATTTAAATTGGAAGGTATTTCATTTCACACTAAAATAGAATTGAGGGTGATATAAAGTCTAAGAATTTAATATACAGCCAGCATTAGAAATTAAGATTTAGCTCCCGAGGAGTTCCCTCAATTGTAGAAATACTCTCTCATTTCGAGAGGAAGGAAAAACTGAAAGCCCGTTTGGCAAAATTTATAGTGCTAACACGACAACTTTTCAGAAAAGTAGTCGGGGATGGTTTCGACACCTACTCGATAGAGGTTACTGGTTTTAACCTTCACGAATAAGGCACATAAGATGCAACCTTCGTGTTAACAATGTGTATTAAAAATTTTGAATGAACTTTAATATTTTTAATGAATATGATAACCTTATGGAAGAAATAAAAAACATCGTGAATGACTTGGGTATTGACGCCCTAGAAGCCAACACGAAACTTGCTAGCATCGCAGTAGTTTCAGATGCAGGTGAGCTAATTCACCAAACCGAAAATTGGGATCTTAGGAAAGATGCTCGCATTATCCCCGAGCTTTTCAAAGGAGAACGCTTGTTTACGCTAAATAACTACAAATTCACTGTTGACAGTGCTACCTCTGAAGGAATTACAAGCACGCACGAAGGAGGGATGGGACATGTTATTATTGTTCCTTTTGAAGGAGGGACACTCGTCACTTTTGCCATGTTTGGAGCTGATCCCAATGGCGTACTTAAGTTTCTCAAGCCTTACGCGATGAAACTTAACGGTAAAGTATAACAAATAGTAATAAACGAAAAAAGAACTGTGGAAAGATGATTATAGACCTTTTCTCTGGCGCTGGGGGACTTTCCTACGGATTCGAGTTGGCGGGACTTAAGCCCGATTTATCTATTGAGTTGGAGCCAACTTATTTCAACTCGTACCAATATAATCATCCGAACACAACCTGTCTAAACCAAGATATTACAACTTTGGATTGTAGCGAAGTTCAAGAAGTACATATTAAAAATCAAGAAGTCAATGGAATTATAGGAGGACCTCCTTGCATTGGCTTCTCAACTGTTGGTAATAGGCGACCTGACGACCCTCGAAACACTCTTATATTCTATTTTATTAAATGGGTGGAACATTTTCAACCAGATTTTTTCGTTATGGAAAATGTGAGAGGAATCCTTTCTATGGGAAAAGGGAAAGTCGTGGATAAAGTAAAGCAAATGTATCGAGACATTGGGTATTCTTGTAAAATGAATACTTTACTCGCAGCAGATTATAGCGTTCCTCAATTAAGAGAAAGAGTCTTCTTTGTTGGCAGTAAAAACGGCGTAATTGATAATTTCAAGTTAAAAAAAGTTAGACAGGCTGATACTAAACAGAGGAAGTTATTAGATGATGATATATTACCCAGTTACTTAACAGTTAATGATGCCATCGGAGATGTTTTAGACATTGAACCATTTATCCAAGATTACGATGACGAAAAAGTTAGAAATTACACTAAACCTCCACAAAACGAGTATCAGAAATATTTAAGAAAGGATTCCGAAGGACTCCACGACCATTTTGCCCCAAATCACAGCAAAGAAGTCATTGAGAGAATCTCTCACATCAAACAAGGAAAGAATCACGCATCCCTGCCAAAGAAATATCAACTTAAAGGGGGATACCCGAATATCTATGGACGCTTAAATTTAAATCGTCCAGCTGATACTATAACGGGTAATTGTGGTTGTGTGAGCGCCCCTGGAAGATTTATACATCCAACTAAACATCGCGCTATTTCCGTAAGAGAAGCGGCAAGACTTCAATCGTTTCCCGATCATTATCGATTTTTCGGCAGCATGAAAGATCGATACAAACAAATCGGAAACGCAATTCCCCCATTACTTGCATTTGCCCTCGCAAAAGCTATAAAGCAGTGTCTGATAAATTAGCGAACTAAATATTAAATTTAATAGCTAATTATTATCTGTAGTATTGCTAAATCGAAATATGAATAGTGAAGAATATGACTAAAGTAGCTGTAATTTCTACAAACGACCGAATTTATGGAGTAAATAAATCGTTTGAGTTATTAGGAATTAATCCTGTTGAGGGAAAGAATGTCGTGTTCAAACCCAATTTCAACACTGCCGATCCTTTCCCTGCTTCAAGTTCAATCGAAACGGTAAGACAAATTATCGTAAAATTAAAAGAAATGGGTGCCAAATCCGTTACCCTTGCGGAGCGAAGTGGTCCTGCTAACACTTCAGAAACTTTCAAGATATTAGGGATTTACGAGTTAGCGAAGGAGTTAGATTTTACACTTATCGACTTGACAGCGATACCAAAAGACGAGTATGTCCTGAAAGATCCGAAGGGAAACCACTGGAAAAATGGATTTCTGTTTGCTAAAATCTACGACGAAGCGGAGTGTATCATTGAAACCTGTTGTTTAAAGACTCACATGTACGGAGGTCACTTTACCATGGCTCTGAAAAACGCTGTAGGTATGGTTAACAAGAAGAATATGAGTGAGTTGCACTCTTCCTCTCATCAAAGGGACATGATTGCAGAAATTAACGCGGTGTACAAACCCAACATGGTAATAATGGACGCTACTACTTGTTTTGTAGACCGTGGTCCAATGGAGGGTACCTGCATGGAATCTATTGCGTTTTTAGTTGGTACGGATAAGATTGCCATCGATGCTATGGGAGTAGCACTTCTGCGGATTCTTGGAACCACTCGAGAGGTGACCAAAGGTCCGATTTTCGAGCAAGATCAGATAAAGCGTGCCGTAGAACTCGGACTTGGAATTAATTCTCCTGACAAGATCGAATTTATAACTGATTCTGAGGAATCTGGACGGTTAGTCGGAAAAATTAAGGAGCAATTAGGTCTATAGACACCGTGTTTTTTTATCTTTATTTCTTTTTAGCAAATTGTAGGATATGGCGTGGATGTTGAAAGAGATGGATTGATTCACCTTCCAAAAAATATCACCCTTGCAAAAGATCAAAAATTAGAATTAAAAAAATGCAAAATTCATATATCTTAATCCAAAAGTTAAGAACATTGGATAAATTGTAAAATATATAAAAATCAGATTTAACTGGGGACAACTGAATGGTGAAGGTCAGAGAAGAGCACTCCATTGCTGCTATAGTGTTTCATAACGAGGACGACGAATATTTGTTATTGAAATACGGACTAGGACATTGGGAGTTCGTGAAAGGACATCAAGATGAGGGGGAGACCGATGAGGAAACCATATTTAGAGAGCTTTACGAAGAAACGAGCATCTTAGACGCCAAACTCGTGAGTGGTTACAAAGAAAATTACGAATACTCCTTTAACTGGAGAGGCCAACCCATTCACAAAACAGTCACATGCTACTTAATTCGCTCCTACACTAAAGATGTGAAAATTAGCTTCGAGCACGAGAACTTTATTTGGTTACCCTATCGTAAAGCTTTAAAACGCCTAACTTACAACAACGCTAAAAAGTTGTTGAAAAAGGCCGAATCGTTTCGAAAATCCCCGTTAAAACGCTTTCTTTAAGTTAAGAAAATCTTATTTTTGAACCATATGTATAACTTCATTGTTTATTTATTATATTACGTAATTTAGATCTATCGTATAATATGCGAAGGTGAGTTTTTTGTTAAACACCCCTATGAATATTGGAACTATACGCGTAAAAAACAGACTGATTAGATCAGCCACTTATGAAGCGATGGGGTTAGACGAGGGATATGTCACTGCCCTCCATCTAAACCTTTACAGGAATTTAGCCGAAGGGGGAGTTGGACTAATTATTACGGGAAATGCCTATGTGCACCCTATGGGACAGACCGTTCCCGGCCAACTTGCGGTGTTCGACGATAAGTTAATCCCCGAATTAAATAAGATAGTCCAAGTTATTCGCGAAGCTGAGAATGATTGCAAGGTGGTACTTCAAATCGCGCATTGCGGACGACAATCCTTAGTCCTCGATACTCCAATAGCGCCATCAGCGGTATACGAAGCGTCTTCAGAAAAATTACCCCGAGAAATGACCTCTGAGGAGATTAAGGAAGTAATCGAAGAGTTTGCTCAAGCTGTTAGGCGTGGAAAGGAAGCGGGATTTGATGGCATCCAGATTCACGGCGCGCACGGATATTTAATTAGTTCCTTCTTATCGCCTTATACTAATCGAAGAGAAGATGGGTATGGGGGATCCTGGGAAAACAGATCGAAGATTTTGGTTGAAATTTACAACAGAGCTGTTGAATTGGTAGGTGAAGAATATCCAATCATGCTTAAAATGAACGGCACCGATTTCATGCCTGGAGGGTTGCAAATTGAGGAAGCGAAGAAGATTGCCGAACGGTTAGCAAGCGTTGGATTTGCCGCTTTTGAAATCAGCGGTGGTATGTGGGAAGTGACTAAACTCCCTACCGAAAATTTTGATTGGAGACCCGTAACATTAACGGAATGCAGGGTGAATATCGGAAGTGAGCACGCTCCTGCGTATAATCTGCCTTTTGCTAAGGAAATAAAAAGTATTGTAGATGTTCCCGTCATTACAGTTGGAGGTATAAACACCAACACGCTGGCGGAAGAGATAATAAAAGAAGGTTCTGCCGATTTCATCGCTCTTAGTAGACCGCTAATTCGAGAACCTGACTTACCCAATAAGTGGTTAGAAAGCGAAGGCGAAGTAAAAGTTAAATGTATATACTGTAACGGATGCATTCGCACGCTTTCGAAAGGAAAAGGCGTGCACTGCGCTCAAGAGAGTAAAGAGGAGGTTTAACTTATGAAAACTGAAGAAATTTACTTTATGTCTGCTTGTCAAATGAGGGAAAAGATTGCCGCTCAAGAATTAACTTCTCAAGAAATAACCAGCGTAATCATCGAAAGGATAAAGGCCATAAATCCTAAGGTAAACGCGATTTGTACTCCCTCTTTTGAAATGGCAATGGAAATGGCCGAAAAGGCCGATAATGCGGTAAAGATCGGAGGAAAGCTCGGGCTGTTGCATGGAATTCCTATGACATTTAAAGACGAGACGGAAACTAAAGGAATCAGAACTACTTTCGGATGCAAGGTCTATGAAAACCATGTTCCAACAAAAGATGAGGTTGAAGTTCAACGGGCAAAAAACGAAGGGTGCGTACTTCTCGGCAAAACTAACACTCCCGCCTTTGGAGCGAGAGTAGTTACTGATAACTTGATATTTGGCGCCAGTAAAAATCCTTGGAACTTAGCGAAAACGACGGGAGGTTCAAGTGGAGGGGCTGCTGCCGCAAATGCCTCAGGTATGGGGCCGATCGCTATTGGCTCAGACGCAGGCGGCTCTATTAGAATGCCAAGCTCGTTTTGCGGTGTTTACGGCTTGAAACCCAGTTTTGGGCGTATCCCTCACGGCGTAATGAATGTGTTCGGAGAGTTGGGCACATTCGTGCACAAAGGACCAATAGTGAGATATGTAGAGGATGCGGCTTTACTGTTAGATGCGTTGTCCGGAATCCACCATTCGGATAGATATTCTTTACCAAAACCCACTTTTAGTTTTCTCGATAAATTAAACGAACTACCATCTAAGTTGAGAATAGGATTTTCTTCGAATTTCGGTTTGATCAAGGCTATAGATCCAGGAGTAATTCAGGTAGTGCAAGCTGCGTTAACTAATTTTGAATCCTATGGATGGACGGTAGAGGAGGTAAAAGTTAACTTAAAAGTTGCTAGAAAGGCAGCTTGGACGCTTATTATTTCTGGTTACGCTTACGTCTTTAAACCGTTATACGAACAATCGCCCGAGATGTTAGACCAGATTATACTTGATAACATCGAAACTGGACTGAATTTTTCAGTGCAGGACATAAAACTGGCCGGGATTCAACGCGAGATGGTGGGAAAAGAAGTGTGCAGACATTTGAAGGAGTATGATGTGTTGATCACCCCCACAATGCCTTGTACTGCGTTTGATTTAGGAATAGACGCGCCAAAAGAAATAAACGGGAAACCGATCGGTCCTGACTTGTTAGATATACTTCCGTTCACCTATCCGTTCAACCTAACGGGACATCCTGCGGCGTCTATTCCATGTGGATGGTCGAGTAACGGCTTACCCATTGGAATGCAAATAGTTGGAAAACGACAAGACGAGTTAACTGTTCTTCAAGTATCAAAAGCGTATGAAAATATCGCTCCTTGGCAAGATAAGAGACCTCCGCTTTAAATAATCCTTGGAAAAATCAGAAACGGATATCTCAGCTAATTGAAATTGGAAATTGCAATTCTTTCTTCTTTTTTTGGCTTTCTTCTCTTAGATAATAATCTTTATATAGAATTAAATCGAATGAATGTTATAAAAATGTAAAATATTATACATTTTGTTATACTACTCGATTACCATCGTATAATAGTTACCATTTAATTAATGTGATTTTCTTATGGAAACCGAAAAATACGCACAAATTAGTCCATGCGCTAAATGGGGATACGCCATCGGAGCTATTCCCAACGCTCTATATGTACTTATCTTTTCGCTAAAATACATACAATTTTTCTACGACAAGCTACAACTAAACCCTACGTTATTCATCTTTGGGCAAGTCATTTACATGACCGTTAACGCTCTTAACGACCCGCTCACGGGACAGCTTTCTGATAGAACTAATGTAGAAAAGTGGGGTAGCCGAAGAAAAATTTACATCAGATACGGAGGACCGATATATGGAGCGACATTTCTACTTCTATGGTTTCCATGGAGCTTAGAAAATCAAATTATAATATTTATTCACTATGTCCTTAGTCTCTGCCTTTTCGATACCATGCCTACTCTAATCGCACTAGTGTGGATGGCACTCCTCCCCGAAATGACTTCTGACTTGGACGAACGCAATAAAACAACATTTCTTGCAGGTATCCTTACAATAGTGTCGGTACTCCCTATAACTCTATTTATCACTGATTTTGACCCGACCTCGTTGACATTCCAAATCTTTGTAGTGATAATAGCGGTCGTATGTACTGTGTTGTTCTTTATAACGGCCCAATTAACCGAAGAGCGTGCTGAATTTCGAAGAGATCCCGGATTGCCGTTAGGAGTCTCGTTTAAAGAAACGCTAAAGTACAAGTCCTTTCTCCTCTTCATGGCGTATAACTTCTGCGACGCGTTCATGGGTTCGATTGGTTTAAGCTACTTATTTGCGTAATCGTTTATTTTAGGCAAAGGAGCTTTGATATATTATATTTTGATTGTGTTTGGCATAGGGTATGGCTCCAACTTTGTCTTTATTGCATTACGTCCTAAGTTTGGTATGCGAAAGATCATGCTGACCTTAGGCACAATTAGAGTTACAGTAACGCTTATGGTTTTCATAATTTCTATTTTAATGGACAATCCCCTTCTTATACTCATTGGATTTAGCTTTATGACATTTTTAGGTGCGTACAATATCTTTAAAGACCCAATAATGTACTTATCTATGGATGAAGACGAGTTAAAACATGGTTCTCGACGAGAAGGCATGTTTTAAGGCATGAACGCTCTCTTTGTAAAACCTGCAACGAGTTTAGACCCTATTATTGCCACGCTAATTTTTACCGCTTTTGGTTTTGTTCAAGGTTCCGATATACAAACCGCCGATGCGATATTAGGGATCAAAATTCTTTTCTTACTCATACCTGCGATTGCTGTCACAATATCTTTGGTTGTTCTCTACTTCCACCCACTACTTCGCAGAGACACGCTCGATGAGATGAGAAAGAATCTCGAAGCTCTACACGCAGAGAAAAAAGAGAAAGTTAAATAAACCTTTATCATAATCTTTTTAATTTTATAAGTCTAATTTTTGACCGTTTTTTAACAATACCGCGTTTTCGAAGTTATCTTCAAACCACTGAGGATGTTCGGTGTGTACAGGGATAATGACTTCGGGATCAATGGTATCAATTACCCATTTTATATCCTCTGCGGATAAATGACCCGACGCATGGTACCCCGATTCAAAAACAGGCTTTATATGACCTCCCTCTGCAGTCAATTCGAAGCCGTATATCTTAAAATCGAACAATTTTATCCAATTGTACATTCGAATAAAATCAAATTCCGCTTCTTCTTCGAACGCCTCCGATGAGGAATATATATAGCTCCCTGTAGATGGTTTAATGTCTAGCAAATTGTTCATGTCGTAGAACGAGAAGCAGAGCAAAAACCGTTCCAAATCTTTGTTAATCTCTGCGTGATCCACATAGGTAATTTCTGGGTGGATCCCCAGTATATTTTGTTCCCAATATTTTTTGTAGCTTTTACTCCGCTCGTAGACTAAATAATCCTGAATTCGGTTGATTCCGTCCACTTGCTCCAACGCGAATAGCAAATAAGCGTCTTTAGGCGAGATGACTAATTGCCTTCCCGTTTGTTTGGCGATATCCCGAAACAATTCTAACCGCTCGATATTACGGCTGGTAAAGTCCGCGATTACTAATCCCTTGGACTCTTGTACCGCTTTTAGACTATTCTCGTACACTAACGCTTCCGATTCAGACTCGAAATCCTCTTTCTCCTCTCGAGAAGCCCTTGTACCCTCAATAACGAGCACTGAAGCGTTCTTAGCGCGATTTACAAACTCTTTGCTTTTATGCGCCCTTCTACCGTGAATTCGAAAGTCCCCAGTATAGGCAATCGTCGTATCTCCCCGTAAAATGTACGCTCTACAACCAAAAATCGAATGATCCACCGTATACGAGGAGATCTCGAATTCTTTGGAAATTTGCGAAATTAGTTCAGTTGAAGGATCTTTCATTTTGGATATCGCCCCGCACTCGAACTCTCTCCTACTTTTGCTTTCCAATGCCATAAAGCACTCAAAGGTAGGTGTGCACTTATCCGTGCAGATCAAATCTCGACCTATGTATTTCTTTTGCTTCGAAAACACCACCTCGTCATTAATTTCTCTTTTTAAGGTATATAACGCTTCAGAACCGATTCTGGACCTCGTCGTGTCAAATATGGCTTTCAGTATCGCAAAACTGGTGCTGGATGCGATTAAGGGAATGCTTTCGTCGAGTAATCCAATATTCCCATAATGGTCCATATGCGCGTGGGTGAGTAACATAGCGTTGATGTTCAATTTGGGATATCCCAATACGTCCAGGTCAGCAGGGATTAAATCCCTGCGGTAAATGTCAAGCTTAGGAATTAGATCGAGGTATAACAAATCGTGAATGCCTCGATACGACCGCTCGCTCAAAAAATCGTGGAAATAGTCTTTGTACTTCGCAAAGTTCATGCCAAAATCTAAAAATAGCCCCATTTCGTTCTGTTCTAGGTAAATCTTATTTCCACCAATGGTGGAGGTTCCGTCGTATACTGTTAAGGATGTCATCTCGTTACCTTCTTAATATATATCTACTAATGTATTAACTGTTATAAAAAATATATTTATTAAAGAGTGTTAAAACAAAGTCATTCCACAGTCTTTAAGGCAATAATATGATGAGATGTAAGTAGAGTATTTATTGTGTTTGATGGATTAAAAACAGTCAAGCAATTATAAATTGTATTTTGAGTATATGAAGTATCCAAAAATAAATAATTATGGGTATTTTTTGAGGTTTTTCACTCCCTTTGAGTTTGATAAGCTGGACTTATAAAAAAAAGAAAGAAGAAACTCACGAAGATAATTAAAAGGAGGAATATTGGCCACTCATTTTCGGCACAGACAATTATAAATATAAATGGAGTAAAATACCAAAATCCCAATAACTTTAAATTTTGGTATTTCTAAATTATTTTGGGAAAATAAGATTTAATACAAATGTGAGATATGAATGAATACTGAAATTAGAAAGGTTGATTCTCAAGGTAGAATTGTTTTACCCAGAGATTGGAGAGAAAACGAGCTTAAAGACGGAGATGAGGTTATCATTATGGAAGAAAAAGGAATTCTAAAAATTATACCAAAGAAAAAAATTGATTTGACTCAATTCTTTGATTCTTTAGAATATGATGATGATCTTGTTGATAAACTTGAAAATTGGTCTGATTTTGAAAATCACGTTTTCAATAAAAAGTATAGGTAGGAAATAATGATTTATTTAGATGCCAATATCTTTATTTATGCATTTTTCAAACCAAAAAAAGGAAAAATTCATCAGAAAAAATAAAATGGTGTAAACAAGAAGCTAAAAAAATAGTTCAAAAAATAAATGAAGAAAAAAATAATTTTTGTATTTCCTTAATTCAGTTATCTGAGGTGGTTAATCTCTTAAAAAATGTAATGTCCTGGAGAGATTTACAAGCATTTATTATGGGATTAATTTCAAATAAATCATTAGAAACTGTTGAAATATCAAAATTAATGTATATTAATGCAGTTAATAAAATCTCAGATTATAATATGGATTCTAACGATATAACTGCGTATCTATTGATGAAGGAAAAAAAAATTAAAGAGATCTATACATTTGATAGGCATTATGAAAATTTACCTGAAATTAAATGTCTCCCCATACTCCCTGAGAAATTTAAAAATACTATGTAAAAATTCATGGAAATAATCGAAATGAAACTCATGGGCGATATTAATCTAGCTTAGCAAGTATCTCAATCTAAGGTATTTAGTAGTTTGACTTTTAAGCTTTAAAAAATCTGAATTATTAATCATCTAACAATAATTTTAATCTTTTAGAGTTATGATTTTTGACACATGAGTGAGAAAGTTTATCCCGTGATTACTCATCAAATGATTATAAATATGACTAACTCTATTTATCTCGAGCGCGGAAAGGATTATCAAAAAAAGGGGATGGTTAAACAAGGATGGATTATAGATAATTACATTAAAGCAAAGGTAAGAGGGAACTGCAAATCTTATTATCTTGTGCAGATAGCTATGCATAACAATAACACAATTACGGGAAATTGTACATGTCCAATAGGGTTTAGTTGCAAGCACTGTGTGGCAGTGTGCTTACAGTATTTATATTATCCAGAAGCATTTAAAAATTTATCCCCATCGGAATTTCCGACTCTTAAGGAAGGCTTTAAGCAAAAAGAAGACCACATAATTATATCTAAGGAGTTTAAGCATAAGTCTATGTCAGTTCAAACTTGGATCTCTACATTATCGGTCGAAGAATTAAAGAGGAAATTCCTTGAGCTTTGGAATCGTTTTTCACCTAATCTCCTCGTTAATTTGCTCGAACCAAACTACCCTTTTTGGTTCTGGGTGTCCCAATTTGACGATATAGTGTCATTTGACAAACCAAAAACAGATAAATTCGAATCGTTAAGCAAAGTACCTTCACAAACTTGGTTTACTCCGCTTGAATTATTGGAGTTTTTAAACGATCCCAACTTGTTTGCACCCGTTTTACACAATTGGACTCAATCCTATATTAACTTAGGGAGACAATTAAAGAGCGAATTAAATTCGATTGGCATTTCTGAAACCCTCATAGATTTTGACCTAAATTTTTATTTTAGTTTAGAATACGAGAGAGACTTTTGCGAGACAAAATGGGGGTACTACGATGATTACGATTCGATATTAGAATCACTTGCTGACAATTATTTCATACAATTCAAAAATCCTATTATCGAAATGACTCGTTTTTACAAGATATTACAGCAAAATAAACTTGTAGATTTAGCTGATAATTTATTAGAATTCGGTTTAAAATGGTTAATTGAATTGAATCTTGAGGAATATCAAGATGTTGGATTGGATGAGTTATATGAAATTCAACGACAAGTTATAGATCAGATAGGGCAAACCTAAAAGAAGTTTTGGAACTATTTAACACAAACATTCTTACCATTTGGTCTTCTAAATCATTCGTAAATCACAACGGCTTCCTTAAGAATTCTATCTATAAGATATGGACTAATCGCTCTTTCGGTTAATAAATCTACTTTAATACCTAATGTATCTGATAATTCGTTTTCAATTCCAACAAACGATATTAAACCCTTAGGTTCTTCAAATTCCACGATTATGTCAAGATCGCTTTTGGAAGTAGCATCTCCTCTTATATAAGAACCAAATATCGATATCTTTTTCGCTCCATGTTTTTTGAGGATTTCAATGATTTCTTTACGTATATTCTCAGAAAGACTCATACTAAACACTTCAATTTAATAAATGACACTAATTATTCAAGAATTTCTCTTTCTTAATCTTAATTACTAGTTTTTTTTAAAGTATTATAAAAATTTGGTTTTGGTTTATTTTCTCTATGAGTTGTTCGAGTATCGCTATTCTCCTTATTTTAAACCCTAATCATTTTTTATTTATGAAATACTATGTACAAAATTTTAAAATCAAAACAATCTTAAAAGAAATAGGATGTCTAATTTGTTCCTCCAAATCGTAGTTATTGGATGTTTTATAGGGATAGTGATTGTATTATTTTTTGAAGAACAAGACTACATTTTCTATTCAATCCTATTAATTACGATCGCGGCGATCGTCACAGCCATATTCACTCCAGAAGCTAGAGAATTGCAATTTTATATTAATTCTATCGAGTGGAACGTGGTGTTTTTTCTGCTTGCAATGTTTATTATCGTTGAAATTCTAAAAGAAGAAAGAATTTTTGAAGAAATTGCAAAACGGATCGTTGACCGGTACCAAAACAAGCCTCGTACCATGTTTTATGTCATTTGCATCGTCTCAACCTTAATGGCATCCATAGTAGAAGATTTATCCATTGCGATGATATTCGGTCCAATCATTATTTTTGCGTGTCGTAGATTAAGGATTTCTCCGGCTGCTTACTTGCTGGGAATGACCGTATGTATAAATTTGGCTGCTACTCTTACACCGTTTGGATCCGCTCAAAATATTTTGATTGCAAGCGAATTTGACTTAGACTTCATTTGGTTTATTATAAATTTCGGATTATACTTTGTAATCGCATTGATCGTCACGCTAGTCATATTGGATAAGCTAATATTAAGGAAAGATATCGTCAGGTGTAAACAAGAAAGATGTGGTCCAGAACTCGAAGAATCAGAACTTTCACTTTTAGAGGATAAAGCCGTCGAAAACAAGGTTTTTTACAGAAACATAGCGGCTTTAGCAGCGTTTATCTTATTATTGATATTTATCCCTGAAATATATCTTGCTGGAATACTAGGAATGTTGATTTTTGTAATTGTAAATCCTATCAAACGTGAGGATGGTAAAATTAGAATCTCTATTTCCCAGTATGTAAAAAAAGCAGATTATAGGCTCATTTTCTTCTTTATATGCTTGTTTGTTTTCGTTGGATTAATGGAAGTAAACGGAACTATCGCGTTTTTTGAGGAAATATTAGAAAACTACTCCGGAGATAATGAATTAGCCTTATCTATACTCATTTTAATCGTTACCTCTTTAGCTAGCGGACTATTGGATAATATGCCAGTTACGGTTATATTTATTCCGATTCTTGGTATTCTTATCGGATTACCAGAATTTAACAGGGGACCATTAGCTGTTGCGTTTATTTTAGGGGTAAATTTAGGCGGAAATTTTCTACCACAAGGTAGCGCCGCTGATATGATGACGCTTCAAATAAGCAAGGATAACGAAGTAACGGACTTGAATTACAGACGCTTGTTCAAAATAGGCGCATTATTTGCGATTATACACGTATTAATTGGTATAGGATATTTGACTATAATGGTTTTGCTGTAAATCCTGAACGGAAATCTCTTATAGAATTCTTTTTTGAAACAAAAGATAGATTTGAAAATTACATCTCAAACATTACTTTATTAGAAATTGAAAAAACACCTGATAATAATCTTAGAAGATTAATGAAAGAGAGTGTAAATAATTTTACAGTTCTTTCTATATCTGATGATCTTGAAGAATTAGTAATAGAAATAATCCAAAAAGGGGCGATAAATGCATCGTATTCTGAAGATGCTTATCATATTGCTCTAGCGATAACAAATGATATGGATTTTCTTCTAAGTTGGAATTTTAGGCATATAGTTAGAAAAAAAACAGAAGATATTATTAGAATGATCTGCAGTTTAAAGAATTTAAGACAAATAGAAATATTAACTCCTGCTGAATTATTATGATAGACACTGATATTTAATGCTAGAAAAAGAAGAACTAGAAAAAATTAGAAAAGAAATTGAGAGAGAATTTCCAAACGATTTTGCTTTACAGCAAATTCACATTGCAAGGAAAATTATTGCTAAAGAAGCAGAAATGAAAGGACTTAGCTATTTTGATTATATAAAATTGAGAATAAAAGATATGGAAGCAGTTCAATAAGCTTTTTTAAAAATCCCGGAAGGTTTAGGATCCAAAGTGTCGCATAACTTTTTATTTGTAGGCGGTCTTGTTTATCACAGAGCGATGTTGCAAGGAGGGCATGAAATTTGGAAAATTTGAGAGATCTTTATAATTTGAGCGATGATGAGCGAAAATCGAGAATAAAGCAATTAAAGAAAAAGATAAAGGACTTAAGGGCTTAGATAAGATCGGTTGAAGAAAAGGCTCTAGCGAGAGCGAAAGGGAGCGTCACTGCGAGTAGGCGTTCACTGTTTAATGTACCCGAGTATCGAGCAAGTTTACCAAGTATAACTGGAGTTAACGATCAAAAAGTCGAGTTGGAAAAAGCCAAACAGGAGTTGAGCGTTTTAAAAAGCATAAAAAAAGAAAAGAAACGCAAGCATTAACGTATCGTTTATTTTTTCACTGAAATGTGCTTTAATTTTGCTAAAATTAGAGTCGAACACAGTATAGCTCCAATTAGGACGAACATATCGTATCCAATAATAGCAGGAGGAGGTTCCGTTTCGTCGTCGGGGTGCAAAACTGTAATTATTCTTGAATAGGTGGCAGTACGACCTTCTGCATCAGTTACTGTTAAGGTAACATTATAAGTCCCTTCAGAGGTAAATCGGTGAATGGGATTTGCTTCGTTTGAGCTAGTACCATCACCAAAATTCCAATTATAAGTATATGGGGAAGTCCCATTAATTACACTTGAAGTGAAATTTACATACTCTCCTTCATTAATCCTTGTCGCATTAACTGTAAATGATACATCTAAGCTACTCTCTTCCATTTCTCCATCGTCCACAGCACCCCCATTGTCATCACCTCCGCCGTTTCCATCAGTTGGTGAGGGTGGGGGAGGAGGTGGAGGAATATATTCAGCAGTAATTGATAAGTTGTAGCCCATGTTAATTCCATCCAAATAAATCAACAAGAAGATCCAACCGTCTGACGGGGGAGTGTATATTATTTGTTCAGTACCCGTTGTCTCGGAACTGACCTCAAGGATATAACCCACATCCTCGGTTTCGTTATAGTCAATTAAGTACAAATCCAAGTTTCCCTGAGAGATATTATAGTCTAATGTAAATGTGAACTTGTGGGTGGTATTGACCTCAATTTTATAGGTATCCCAATCTAAGGCGCTTAAGTCTTCGTAATGCGGACCTACAGATAATTCGGTGGCGTTATCGAACCAGTCGTTCTCTTCAAAATCATCATCCCACACGGAAGTAGTTACGCTTATCGAGATCGAGTAATTGAAGTTCATCTCTTGGTCTATAATTCGCAAGTAATAATTTCCCGGCGTTAATACCTCAAAAAATATATATTCATTGTCTGAGAAGGACCGACTGACTACTAATACCTCGTATTCAAACGGATCTTCCCAACTGGATACATTATACAATACAGCATCGAGGTCTCCTTGTTCTTGGTCGAATTCTATAGTTATATTTATCCATATTCCTGACGACAGCGTTAGGTTGTAATAATCGTCGTTCATACATACTAAATTGGGGTAATAGCTGTAAACGGGAATCAGGGGACTAGCCAAATTTATGTAATTATTATTGGGACCAGGAGATTTTTCATATGGATCGTCTACATAAGACACATTGGCTCGCATCGAATAATTGAGGTTATTTTCGTAATTGTATACTTCAAATTTGTAATATCCCGTGTAATCTGCACTCCATAAAATGGTTTCATAGTTAGTTGCGGTGGTGCTTTGGCTAAGTACAACGTATGAAGTGTAGTTCCATAAATACAAGTCCAGGTCACCTTCGGCGTAATTAAACCATATGGTTATATTTATCAAGTAACCATCAGTAGCCCAGAACACATAAAAGTCCGAATCTATGCAGATTAGGTCGTTGTATATTGTATTGTTATTAATAACTTTATAATCCCACCAATCGTCGTTTTCTTCGAAACTATCGTCTTGGTCTGTGTCGATTTCTAAGGAATAGGATTGATACAAGTCGTTGGTCCAAGATATGACTACTATAGTATGATTACCTGAAGTCATTGCTTGATATGTAATATATTCGTTATCATCATACGAAATGCTATTAGCTACCTCTACATGCCACGGATCATCTAAATACAAGTCTAAATCACCCTCGATGTGCTCAAAATACAAGTCTATGGTAATGGTTTCACCCGCATTTAGTGAAATATTGTAGTAATCGTCATCTGTTCCGTTTAACACCAAATTTTGATAT
>JAHPYY010000066.1 GCA_019058515.1 Promethearchaeota archaeon | reverse complement strand
TTTTAAGATATTTTTGCTTCTCTTGCTCGTTAGGGCTAGCTTTGAGCTTGGAATACACGACATACCTCTTGTATTCGTACACTCTGATGGTCATGGGGGGTTCTTCTCAAGATTGGATTAGCTCGGGGTGTTCGAGGGCGGTTAAGTAGGACGGCTCTTTCAACGCTTCGAACAACTTCTCGGTGGTTTGGAGAAACTGGTTGTTTTTTAGACATGCTCTGAGGTAATCTCTCAACTCTCGAAATGACTCGAAGTTGATCAAGCGGGTGCGTTCGAGCCTGTGGACCAAAACCTGCGTCCAATACTTGTTCATTACTCTTTTATTCACGATATTCGTCCCTCCTAACCTGTTCATTGGTAATTTGCTGGGCGATTCCTTTCGTCAAGTACTCGAAGTACTTGAACGCATTTCCGTTTTGGAAGTCGATCTCTACGATAGCGTCTTTTATTGTGCGCTGGATCGCTTCGGGGCATTGAGAAGCGAATTCTACGACCACGCTTAACGGCATAAAGTTGTAGGCTTTCTCGTTTCCGAATTCAAAATAGGTGTCTTCGAGGTTAAACCCTTTCTCGTCTATAAAGGTGGTCAACCACGCCTGAAACTCGTTCACTTTTTTATCACTCTCCTTTGTTGGTTAGTAGGATTTAGAAAGATACGCCTAGTTAAATATGCGTGGAGATCGACGATTTTCTGATTTGGGAAACGCTTGAGGCAAGAATCTTAAAAAAGGAATAAAAGTATGGATCTTTTTAGTGGTAGCACTCGTACATCCCAAAATTTTCATGCGTAGCGAGGAAGTGTCGGGGTAAGTGAAATTCCCCTTTTCCTCGGGTTATAACCAGTTCTAATAAAAATTAGGAAGTACGAGTCCTACATCGAACGACTCGAAACTTACGCGCTTACCGTTGGTCGTTCAGCAAGAACCATGGTTAATTCGGCTTGGCCTACGAAGATCTCTTCCTCTAACTCGCACGAATACACCTCAAACCGTTGGATGCTGTCTCTGGACACGGAAAGCCCGGAAAAGGCGTCGAGCGCGACGAAATGACTTTCGCTGTTGTTGAATTCGTTCTGAAAGGTTTCGAACTCGTCTTCGGTGGTTTCGACAATAAGCGATTTAGAGCCGTCAAACACAATCTTCACGAAGAGCTTGTCTTGGTTCATACAAGTTAATTCAATCCCAAATATATAAAGAAAAACTAAAATAAAAAAGAGAAATTATAAGGCGTGTTATATGAACGGCGAGATGTACTTGCCCGACATTAGCACTAAGATGCTAGTTACGGTTAAAAACGCGAAAAAGACCACATACAATACCGTAAGGCACTTGCTTTTGATTTTGAATTCCATGGAGTACCTCCAATTGGGAATTTACCTATATCAGTATACCCAAGCATATAAAGAAAAACTCGCTCGATCAGTTCTTCTTGTATTAAGACAAAGACTTGACATGGAAATTTTTCTTTCATCAAATTTATTAGGAGCTATAGGAAATATTCAAATAAACAACAAAGAGTGCGAAATTTTTTGAAATGCGATATAACACTTAAAGATAAAACCAGAATTATTGAGTTAATTGAATCTATGTACGCATTGTTTGATGAGACTCATAATTTAGCAAACAGCTATCTAACAGGGGAATTAAATATATCGATTTTTGAAAAGAAATGTAAAATATTAGGTGCACTTTTGGATAGAAAAGATAATTACAATCTGGAAAAAAAGCTTAAGGCGCTAAGATTTTCTCACGGATTAAGAGAGAATAACTATTTTTCCCCTTTTTTAAACATACTCAGGGGAATACATGAAGAACAGTCTTCTACGGATGGAATATTCCAACTTTTTTTCACCAAATTAGAAAACTACTTAGATTCCATCAAAGAAAAACCATTGAATAAATATGAGTTAATTTTTCCAATAAATCTTAACTTTAAGGCGGGATATCCCATTAAATTTTTAAGAAAAAAAGATGATCTTGATATAAATCTGCTCCCTTATCCGAATTACATGAGATACCTCGAAAAAATTGATAGATATATAGAAGATAAGTATGGAACACTTAGAAAATATGTGAAGGGTTACAAGCAAGTCGAGTACGAATTGCTTCAGAGAAGCGATAACCGAGATAACTCTTATTTTATTGTCAATATATTCGCCAGAAATATTGGATACGCTGCAAAAAGAAGTAACAATGCAATACTTGCCAATGCTGGACTTTACAGTTTTTTAAAATATTATAAGATTGGGGTGTCATTTTTTGGAGGAGATTATCTTGAGAAAAGCATTGGAAATATAAAAATACCCGTAATTTTTGTGTTTTTAAATGAAGAAGTAGAGACCATTTTCTTTTATTCTTATAAGCTTTATAGAAGCGAGAAGATAGAATCAATAGGCTTTAATGAATTGAATTCGATTACAAATTTTTTTAAAGCTATTCATGAATTTCAAAGCCAAAAATTAAAAAGCTTAGTAATAAACGCATTTACAAAGTTTTATGACGCTTTAAATATATCTGAATATTCTATATCCTTTCTTACATTTTGGAATATTATTGAAGAATTACTACTAAATAATGCTAGTACTCCTTTAGCTGAGATTGTTAGAAGACTTAAATCTATTTATCCTGAGAGCGAAAATAACCGCGATATTGATGAGCAAATTGATCTATTGTACAAAAAAAGGAATTTATTCGTCCATGAATCTATTAATAAAATTACGGGTTCAGATAGAGACGATATAAAAAGATTTACAGAAGATGTTATAGACTTTTTTATAGATATGAGCAATTATTGCAAAAACATTGGAATGTTGAAGTTTTTACTTGAAAATCTGAGGAAAGATATCAATAGTTTAGATCAAGAATCAGAAGTTTTAGAATTTTTAAAGAAAATCAAATCATCAGATTAAGCCAAAAACAATGGATATCTAATGAAAAAATTTTAAAATTGTAAGATTTGCAATTAAGCATAATAGTCCCAGCGCTAAGAACGGAATTAGTGAATATATGGCAAAGACTACTAAACTAGTTTTGGATTTTCTCCATTTTGAACTTTTAAATGACCTTTTACCTTTATTAAGAGCATCATCGTACCCTAAACCAAAAAATATGCACGAGTCAATGATATAAACTACCCCTACGACTAGTAAACCTATGTTTCCTAGGAAATATATCCCGTTTATTATAGCTAGTTCGATAATAAGGAACAAATATAATCCCGCTAACAAGAATGTACTTCCCATTAGCGTTAAATATAAGAAAATTACTGCCCTTAAGATCATTGCTCTTCTTAGATTAAATTTAGTCTTATAATCTTCCTTAAACTCTCTTGGATGTGCAAAATCTAAAGTTAATGTCACATCTTGATTAAATTCAATTTTGATAGAGGCATTACCATCTGTCTGTTTTTCCAGTTTCAACTGAATGTTATTAAGAAAATCATTTATTTGCCGTTTACGTACAACCGAATACCTCTGATATTTTTTATATAAGCTGTCGAATAAATAAAATCCTATTAATCCAATCGCTTGAATTAAAAAGATTTCATAAATGGAGTTACTCAAACCTAAAAACAATAAAGCCGACCAGAGAGTTATAGCCCAACCTTTTATTACAAGTGAAATAGTATCGAATTTGGTGATGTTTTGATCTATATTATAAACGTGGGATTGGAAAATATCTTTTAGGAAGTTTTCTGTATCTATGATAAAAGTGATTTGCTTTTCCTATTTTTCGTTGAATTCGATTGATTTCTTACTTTCCCGTCTAGGTTTTAAAGGAACCCAATGTAATTCAGTATCTGTACTCTTTCCCCATATCACAGGTAGGGTATTATTCGGTACATTGTAATGAAACACTAGCAGTAACCCTGAGTCTTCGTAACCTAGTGGCCCCTTGGGGTACAGCTTTTTACCATACCGAATACAGATTCCCTTTGCAATTTTTCGTTCCTCCTCGGTAAATACCCAAGACGCCCTGGAGAAAACATTGTCCTTGTCGGTAAGTAGG
>JAHPYY010000065.1 GCA_019058515.1 Promethearchaeota archaeon | reverse complement strand
GACTAAATCCGTATCCAAAAGCAACTCCAATCCCTCCCATCAAGTTAATTATAGCATTTCCTTGGCTTCTATGCTCTGGTCGAACAAAATCTGGCATTAAGGACACTGCTTGAGCGCGATAAAATCCCATACTCATTCCAAACAACACCATCCAAATAGTTAACATTAAGAAAGATGTCTGTGTAGGAATGAGTGCGAAAAATATTGCCCCCAACGGTATCCCTACAATTAAATATGGCATCCTTCTTCCCAATTTTGTTCTAGTATTATCCGAAATGGGACCCATTATAGGTTGGATTATTAATCCTATTATATTGTCTAACGCCATCATTAGTCCAATTAATCCTAATAACCCTAAATAATCTCCTAACAACACTGGTACTTGTGCGTTGTAGAGTGCCTAAGCGATTTCACTCGAGAAAAAAGCAAGTCCTATAATAAAAGTATGCCCAGCTTGAAATTTCGAGGTTGAATCTTCAGCCATTTTTATATCACTTTTTTTGGAAAATATTATTGAGTTATTTTAGATTATGCACTTCATATTATTTAAAACTCTTATTAATTATATTTTATAGAATATTGAATTGAAATATGAATTTAGAACCGGAATGTATAGGGTGCCTATTTAACCAAGTAATAAATGCTTATAGACTCTTAGAGGAGAAGGTTTCACGGGAGCATTTATTAACATTACAAAAAGAGGTAATGAAAAACCTATTGGAATGCGATGTTAACAGTACTTCAGCTCCTAAAATGGGAGAATTTTTGTACAATCTTATCGCTTCTTCACTTGGAAAAGAGGATCCGTACAAGGAGTTAAAGAACGAGTATAATGAACTTGCATTATCTTTCTACGAAGAAGTTAAGCGACTAATCAACAAATCAAAAGATCCACTCTTTACAGCTGTAGTGGCATCGGCGTTGGGAAACACGATTGATTTTGCAAGCCAACATAAAATAGATCTAATTTCGGATATTCGTAATTTCTCACCTGAAAACTTGGTTATTAACGATTTTCCTAGTTTTAAACAAGCGTTATCTAACTTCAATCAGATCTTGATAATTGGAGACAATGCAGGTGAAATTGTATTTGATAAAATCCTTATAGAAACTTTAATGGATTTATATAAAGATCTTGAGGTTATTTATGTAGTAAGAGCGGCTCCAATAATTAATGATGTTACTATGAATGATGCGATAAAGGTTGGATTGACGGAAATTGTAAAAGTTATAGAATCTTCCACTCTTCCCGGAATTGACATGGATTTTGGAACTCCTGAATTTCTAAAATATTTACATTCTAAGAATAACTTTATATTAACAAAAGGTCAAGGGAATTTCGAATCATTACACGGCGTACCGTTAAAAGATAAAGAAGTTTTTTATCTCCTTAAAGCTAAATGCAGCTTAATGGAAAGGATTTTTAAAGTTAAAATAGGAGGACTGATTTTCAAGAGAAAAACCTCCGAGTTTGAAAATTAATTCTACCGCTCGAATTGCTTGTTTAGATGCGATGATTATAGTCAATAACTAAGGATAATTTTAAAAAACAATAAGATTTTAACTGTCCTTTCTCATCTTTTCAATAGCGGTAGTGAAAAAACCAAAATCAGCTACAGGGGTTTTGCTTTTTTCAATTTTCTTGAAGTAGTCTTCTATTTGAGTCGAAAGAATTTCTTTGAAAGAACAAAACTTGTTCACATCCAAGCAGTCGTTTATATCCTCTTTATATAATCCATAAAAAGTGTCAAGCGCTTTCGAAGCTTCTTCCCTGAGCGATTCCGAAACGAAATACTTATCCATGATAGCAATGAGGATTAATTCGTTCTTTGCAACTATAATCATTTGAACATCAAGGCCTTTTATCGTTATCTCTTCTATCTTTCCAAGACTTCCCTTTCCAAAAAGTGAAAGTGCGCCAACGAAACTACTTAATAAAATTGGATTGATTTCTGAGTCTAAAATAAGATCTAATAAATATTCCCCGGATGTTTTACAAATAACAATCCCTTTAAGAAATTTTGAATATTCAGAATGCTCGTCAATTACCATAATATATTCTTAGGCCGCACTTTTTCAAAAAAAAGTCTTCATTTTTAATTGTATTTTTATACTAAAAAAGCTTTAAAAAATAAAATAATATCGTGCTGATATAACATAATAATATACATTTCAGTCTGATTAAAAATACAATTAATATTTAAGTTCCAGCAACTCGTTTTGGATATCTAGATTGAGCAGATAAAGACTCATAGGTTAATAATTCGATTAATTTGCATCTCTGCCCTTTAAAAGATTTATCGTACCATAGGTTGTTTAATTCCAATGGATCGTTTTTCCTATCATATATATCACCAAAGTTTCTCTGCTCCTCGTATAATGTCAATTTATAATCTTCGGTAATTAAGTGTCTTAGTCGTGATTTTAGAGGACCAATTTCTTCGTCGTTTTCTATGTATACTGCTTCTCTTATTTTTATATCGGGATTTGAAAATACTGGGGTTATATCGTAACCTTGCATATCGGGGGGATGATATCGCTCTTCTATTTCCAATAAGTTCAATATGGTTTTAGGATAATCAATAGAACTAACTAGCGATTTTGTTATACTTCCTTTCTTAGTTAGACCAGGAACCTTCCATATTAGAGGTAATTGGAGCACTCCATTAAATGGGCATGGACCTTTAAATAGTAAACCGTGATCGCCCATTAAATCTCCATGATCGCTTGAAAAAACAATAATTGTGTTGTCAGATAAACCAAGATTTTCTAACCTTGCCAATATTTGTCCTACGCATGAATCTACATACCCTATTGCAGCGTATGTTAAGGCAGTTATTTTTCTTATTTCTTCTTCAGTGCTTTCTCTTAAAAACGCTTGCTTGAAAGGAGGATTTTTTAAATGGCGCCCTAAATATTCGTGGTCGTAGAGAGATGAAACATGGTCGAAACTTTCTGGCAACTCTATATCCTCTGGTTTATACATATTTTGAAAACTCTTGGGGGGAAAAATTGGGTAGTGAGGGTCGGGAAAACTACAATGAAGGTAAAAAGGTTTATCATCGTACTTACCTTCTGTGTATTCTTCAAGATAATTGATAGTCCTTTCCTTGACATAAGTCGTATTGTATAATTCTTCTGGTATAGGATCGCAATATAGACTAAACAAGTAATCGTAGTTTTTACACCGTCTTTTTACATCGTCGGCGACCCTTGGGTTTTTTTCCTCTAACCAATCTGTATAATGACCGCTACATATCGTTCCATTTCCTATTACTAACTCTACTTTTTCGTAATCGTAATATGGAATTGGGAAGTTCTCGCACACTGGAAATTTTTGCCTTTTATCTTTAACCCAACTAACTATGTCTTCTGAAGATTTAACATTATGTCTAAATGGTGCCATCCAAAATTGGTGGTGGATCTTACCAATTGCCACCGTATGCCATCCTCTTTTTCTTAACGTTCCAGTTAGGGTTGGTACCTCCTTAGAAAGAATCATTCCATTGCTCCTAACACCGTGAACATTTGGGTATAAACCCGTAAGCAAGGTAGCTCTATTTGGCATACAGATCGGATTAGTACAAAAATAATTTTCAAAGCATAATCCTTCGCTAGCTAATCGGTCGATATTTGGCGTTTTAACCACAGAGTTTCCATAACAACTTAGATGGTCGTATCGTTGTGCGTCAGTTATTATGAAAAGTACATTTTTTTTTTCGCTCATTTGTCGCTCTTTCCAAAAATAACGATTATGTTATAGTGATAATTAAACCCATCCTAATATAAAGATAAATCTTATTGCTATATACAACTAATTCATCTCGTTAATCATAAGTATTAATAGTTATAGAAAGGTATCAATTTCATCAAAACTTTATATACGATGAGGTAGCATATTCATTCATAAAATTAAATATTTAATGAAATCGAATAAAAAAAGAATAGAATTATGTCAGAAACGAATGAAAGATCAACGGGAACGATTATCGTAATTTTGCTAGCTGCAATAATAGCGTGGATGCACGACGGTTATTCTCTGGTTATTATCAGCTTACTTGCTAACGACATAAAGGATTTCTTTGGTGTGGGAGATGCAGTTGTTGGATTAACCATATCGCTACAATTTGTTGCAACTGTACCAGGAGCGATTTTATTTGGGGAAATTGGGGATCGTTTTGGTCGTAAAAAAGCCTTGATAATATCCATAGCTTGGGATGCCACATTTTCAGCGATGACTTCCCTAGTACCAAGTGGAGCGTTTTGGTTGTTTGCACTTCTGAGATTTACATCAGGTTTAGGTGTTTCTTGGGGCATTTCCTTTTCCTTAATCTCGGAGTATTTCAAATCTAAAAGACGAGGTGCCGCTGGAGGTTTAGTACATTCGACATTTGTCGTTGGATATGTCTCGGCAATAATCGTTACTTTGTTAATGGCGCCATTTGGCTGGCAATACACTTTTTTAACCGCTTTATTTCCTATACCATTCCTAATACTATTTTGGTATGCATTGCCTGAATCGGAAATATGGGAGGAGTACAAAGAACTCACAAGGGAACAAAAAATTGAAGAAAAGGTAAGAATTCGGGAAATATTCAGTGGTAAATGGCTCAAAATAACATTATTATTAATTATTCTATTTTGGCTGGCTGAAGCTGCCTATCACATGCTAGTCGATTTCGCTCCCGTGTTCTTTGAATATATGTTTTCAGTACAAGGAGTTTCAAATCCCGGTAATACTGCATTATTATTCATGCTAGCTCTTATGGCTATTGCTGCTTTTGTATTATTCTCATTTGGAGCATTAAGCGATTACATCGGTAGAAAAAGAGCATTCTTCATTGATAATACGTTCGGAGTGGTGGGAGGATGCATTTTTGGAATATTCACACTACTTTTTTATAATAGTACAATGATAATGGTGGCGGCAATGTTAATAACGGCTAGTTTCGGACTACACGGTATTTTTGGTGTTTGGTCTTCGGAATTGTACGATACGAAGATGCGAGCTAGTGCAAATGGGATCATTTTCTCAGTCGCTCGAGGGTTGGGTTTCGGAGCTTTTATTGTCGGATTAATCTCAGACACATTGAATCCGTTTTCCACGACCGCTGAAAGACTAGCGAATCCATTCGTATCTCTACAAGCGTTAGGAGCAGGTATGATTCTTTGTCTTGTCGCGTACATCGGAATTATGATTGTATTGTTCTTTGTTCCAGAGCCGAAGGATAAAACTATAATCGCTTTAGATAAACCTTCAACCGTTATGAAACCTTAATTTTTTCATAACTTTTTTTTTACCAAAAAATATTTTTTTTGTCTCGATAATTCAAAAAGGGACATATAATACTACTTTTTAATAATTAACGATTACTACGAAAAAGTCAAAGATAGCATCTCTATATAATGTGTTGTAATTTAACTTTGTGGCTTTTTAACTCCTTTCTGATAACAAGAGAAATATAGTAGGTTTGGATTATATAGGATATACGGTGTAATTATCACTCTTCTCCCCGTTAAACATACCGAATGATGGCATTCTAAATTCTTATCGATATAGGCTATTAAAGTATGAACTGTCCTTTTCTCTGACCCTGCGATATGCATTAGTACTACCTCAAACGGGAAACTTTCTATAGAATCTATCATATCTTGAGTTAACGTGACTTTAAATTGTCGACCCTGACAGTCAGGGCAACTAACTCGTACTTTATATGTTTGGTGTTCCTCTGTCACCTTTTCTTCCTCAACCATGTCAAAATTATACATAGATTTTGTATTTATAAATGTTTTTGCTAGGTTTCTTTTTTAAACTATATTAGCCATTTCTATTTGTTCTTTAAATGCAATATTTCTCTCGCTTCATCGACTGTTGCTGGTTCTCTACCAATTTCCTTAGCTAATCTCACCATTCTTTTCACTAATTGGGCGTTACTTTCAACGGGTTGACCTTTTGAATAATGTAATGTGTCTTCCAATCCTGTTCTTACATTCCCTCCCATACACATCGCAATTATAGTGGTTCTTAAGTGATATTTTCCTACTGTAACTACTTGCCAACTCGAACCATCTGGAAGTTGATCTACTAAATTTATTAAATTTTCAATAGTCGCCGGAGCTCCTCCCTTTATTCCCAAGACGAGGCTAAAGTGCAATGGAGGTTTTAGTACACCCATATCAACTAAATCATTTACATTTACAATATGTCCAGAATCATAAACCTCGATCTCTATACCAAACCCTCTTTCGTTACAGCCTTCCACGTATTTCTTATTAAAAGAAAGGGGATTATCAAAGGTGTTCGACCCATACTTAGTTCGAAACTCAAATGTTCCCGCGTTAAATGTGTGCATATCTGGTTTTGGGTCAATATTTAGTAGATTTAACCTTTCTTTTAGAGTAGGCATGACTATAGCTTGACCATATTTATTACCTTTACTACTGGTTTTAACTCCGTACGCTATTCGAGCGCCAATCCCATTCCCTATTTGGGTTATAATTGGACATTTTTCTTGAATTAATCTCACCGTTTTATTATAGACGCTTAAATCAGGAGTATTTTGCCCATCCTCGCCCCTTACATGAATATGGCAAATAGCAGCTCCAGCTTCATAGCATTCTAAAGCATCCTGAGCTTGCTCTTCGAAAGTAATCGGAATATTTGGATTAGCCCATTTACCTTGGATGCCTCCAGTAATAGCAACAGTAATTATTACCTTATCGTCGAATATGAGATTTGTTTTCATTTCTATTTTATTTATTTATTTTTAATACCATTGCTAAGATTTTAGTTAAAAATGTATTTATATCTTTCTTAGTATACTTTAATTTAGTAAAAGAAAGGTAAACTATGACCCGTAATTATAAAAGCCCTTCTTAGTTTTTAAGCCGAGTTCTCCCTTGTCTACCATTTCTTTCAATCGATCTGGAGGTTTATCGTCAGGTAATCCACTCTTTTTGTAATATGAAATTTCTATGTCATAGACCACATCCAAACCAATACCATCCATAATCGCAAAAGGACCTCTACCCATTCCAGTAAAGATTTTCCAAGCTTTATCTACCTCTTCCGCATCTGCATATCCTCCAGCCCAGATTTTCAAACATTCTTTCTTCACGCTTCTCCATACGCGATTGAACACAAATCCATAACACTCTTTCTTTACGACAAGTGGCTCTATATCTATACTTTTCAACCAAGCTTTTCCTATCTCAAATGTCTCATCGCTTGTTTGAGTACCGCGCATGATATCTGCCATTGGCCAGAGCGTCAAATGATAAAAGTGCAAGTTTAACAGCTTGTCTCTGCTTTTTACGACATCCTCGAGTTTTGAAACGGGAATCGAGGAGCTGTTGGTTGTTATAATCGTGTGAGATGGAGATTGTTTATCTAATTCAGCAAAAACTTTTCTCTTAAGTTCTAATTTTTCTGGAACTGCTTCTATTATAAGGTCTGCGTCCTTGACTGCTTCGGCAATAGTATCATGAAAAGTAACTTCGCCCTTTAGATTTTTTCTCTTTTTACTTCTCGTCAGCGATCTCGCCAACTGCTCGCATCCTTCCTTTTTTACATCAGAAAATCTAACGGTATAGTCTTTTAACGCAGCTTTTCTTATAATTTGGTCTCCCATAAATCCTGCTCCAATTACAGACACAACTTTTATTTTTTCTTCCAATTGAATCTACTTCCCTTTTTTTAATTTAGTCTTATTATCGAATTAAATCTATGAATATAAAATCGTTTCGCTCAAAATATAAATCATGATATAATATTTTAACAGTAATATAATAAGAAGTCGAATGATTTGATCATGGAATTGGAAAATATTAAAAATATTGGAGTAGTAGGTGCAGGAACTATGGGTCACGCAATAGCACAAAATTACGCTCAAGCGAGATTTCCAGTTAAATTAATGGATATAAGCGAACAACAGCTACAGCGAGCTTTAAGCTTAATAAAAATGAACCTAGAAACTCTTGCTGAATTTAATCTTGTTGATAATAAACAAATTGATGAAACCTTAAGCAAAATAACAACATCAACTGATTTAAAAGGAAGCGTGGGAGATCTTGATGTAATTACTGAAGCTGTGAGCGAAAATCCCGAACTTAAAAAAGAGATTTTTTCCATTCTTAACGATTATTGCCGAGAAGATACTATATTAGCTAGTAACACATCAACATTGGATATATTTAAAATAGTAAAAAAATCTATTAAAAACCTTAGTCGCTTTTTAACACACCATTATTTCCATCCAGCATTTATAATACCGTCAGTAGAAATCTGCGTAGGAAAAAAAACTTCGCCAGAGGTATTAGATGTCTCTATTAAACTAATAAAAAAAATTGGAAAAACTCCAATAGTGCTTGAGAAATTTTCTCCTGAGTACATAGTTAATGCAATCCAAAAAGCAATCAATTCTACCATGTATAGCTTAATCAAGAGGGGAATCGCAACGCCAGAGCAAATTGATTTCGCTATTAAAACTACTCTTGGAGTAAGATTGCCATTTATTGGAATTTGTCAGAGTAATGATTTTACGGGCTTAGATCTATTAAACGACATTTTCACTAACATGGGAGCCAATGTCCCTCAAATTTCAGAAAAAGTCGAACAAGGTCATCTCGGAGTGAAAACCGGCAAAGGGTGGTACGATTACAAAGGGAGATCCGAGCTTGAGGTGAATAAAAAGCGGGATCGCTTGTTTTTAAAGAATTTGAGGTTTTTAAAAGAAAACAACGCATTTGACCCTATTTAAATGTAAAAAATTAAATTTCAATTACTTTTTTATTCTTTTTTTTGTTAAAAGCAGAATAAAAGAAGTTATACAATTTAAATAATGGAATGCGTATACAATTTAGGTTAAATGTCTATCAATTTATTCAACAATCTTTCTAAATGTTGGAATATTCTTAATAGAGGTATTCATTCTATAATATTTTTGAGAGTAATTTAGGTATAACTAAATTTAAATAAGAAAAACATTTATTAATAATTAATAAAAACTACTCAATATGGGTGAAAACAAATTAAGGAATCAGTAGATTATGGAAATTGGGTGCCTCTTAATTTTTTTTATAGCATATTAGGCATCGTCATTATTCTTTTAATCCCTTCGTTCTTTCCTATTTTCTTTGTAGCTAGGATAATATTATGGGTAATTGCAGGATTGCTTTTTTTACTGTTTTGTTATTTGATTTATTTATATTATCAGTTTTCGAAAGACAATAAGAAGTTGCAGTATAATATTTGGAATTATGTAATTAACAATTTGAACTGGAAGGGAAATGGAAAAGCACTTGATATAGGTACTGGAGCGGGAGCATTAGCAATAGAGCTTGCGAAAAGATTTCCTAAATCTAATGTATGGGGAATCGATTATTGGGGGAAATTTTGGAATTATTCTAAAATTAAATGCGAAAAAAACGCTGAAATCGAAGATGTTGCAGAACGCGTGGTATTTCAAAAAGCTAGCGCTTCTAATCTACCTTTTAAAGACGGTGAATTTGATGCTATTGTAAGTAATTTTGTATATCACGAAGTTCGAGATATTAAGGATAAAATGAGTCTAATAAACGAGTCCTTCCGAGTTCTGAAGAAAGGTGGAGCATTTTCATTGCAAGATACCTTCAAAAATCAAAAAAAATATGGAAATATTAGAGAATTATTAAAAGAGATTAAGCAATGGGGAGTCCAAGAGGTAAATTTTATTGAAACTAATGAAAAAATTCCAATGCCTAACTTTTTGAAATTCGAAATGAAGAATATGGCAATACTACAGGGGATTAAATAAATTTAATACATTAAAAATTAGCTTAAAATGAGATAAAGAATGGGTTTCAATAAGATATTAGTTAATCAAGTAAGGAAGCCCCGTGGTAGATTAGGTAGACTAATCGCAAATGGAATGAATAAAGGTCATGCTGAGTTAGCAAAATGGGGTTTTTCACAGTTTTTTGTAAAGCCAAATTATATAATCCTCGATGTTGGATGTGGAGGTGGAGGCAATGTTAATCAATTTGCTAAAATAGCAGTAGAAGGTAAAGTATATGGCATCGATTATTCTAAAACATCTGTAAGCGTTAGTAAAAAAGTAAATCAGGAATACATAGATAAGGGTATAGTGGAAATTCATCAAAGTTCCGTTTCTTCCTTGCCATTTGAAGATAATTATTTCGATCTAATAACTGGTTTTGAGGCCTATTACTTCTGGTCAGATTTAATAAATGATTTAAGGGAACTATTTAGAATTCTAAAACGCAATGGTAAGTTAATATTAGTAAATGAAGGATATATTTGTAGTAACGATAAGAAACGGAAACAGGCAGAAAAATGGTCAAAACTCGGGAATTTTACCATCCACACCCCTAAGCAATACAAAAAATTTTTAACAAAAGCGGGATTTTCCGAAATTCAGATTTTTGAAGAAGGCAAAGAAGGTTGGATTACGGTAATTGGGGTTAAAAAACAATAAGAAGGTAAAGTAAAAAAGGTGGTTACTAATTCTGTTCTGTTTTATCTTTAAAATGCGAGTTAGGAATTGCTTATTCTTATTTATTAAGGTATTGTTACTTAAGGTTCTTCTCTTTTAAAAGCAATTATATTTACCAACTTTCCGTGAAAATAATAATAATAATACCTAGTTGATTATTATTTAATCTACTTTCCAATTTTTCATATCCGTAAAAAACTGATAAGTTTTATAAGTCATGTTTTGGAAATCTAATCCAAGGTCTTACTAATGTAGAATTTATTTTACTAACGTAAAAAAATTCTAATAAAAAAGAATACAAGAGTAAAAAAAGTGAACAATTTATGGCTCAAAAATTAATCCCTGAAGTTGAAAAAGAATGGTCCAAAATCTCCTTTAAATGGAGGAGATTATTACCAAAAAAGAAAGATAGACCACCGTCTCCAATACAACTAAAACCTGATGAAAAAATATTTCAAGAACTTATTAAAAGGGCTAATAAAATTATTGATGAATTAATTGTTAAATCAAAAATTAAGGCAACGGGTCATGCTAAATTAATAACAACGGATAATATCGTACTAGATCCGCGAGTAAGGTGGAAATGTAGAATTCCTGTGTGTTTTGGATATGGAACAAGTATTAACTGTCCTCCACATTCTCCTACAACCGAAGAGATGCGAGAGATAGTTAATTCTTATCAACATGCGATATTAGTTACTATCTATCCTCCGATAAAAAACCATATTTTCCCTGATATTCTTCTTGGAGTTCAAGGGGATGTAAATCTATTAAACCAAATGGTCTCAATGATAGAGGCAGAAGCAACTTATTTAGGATATTACCTTGCTATGGGTTTTAAAGGCGGACCTTGCGTTGGATGTGGATTCTTTTCTCCAGAATATTTCAAGGAAATGATGCAACAGAAAAAAATACCACAATGTCCGGTTCTTGATAATCAAATGTGTCGGCAATATTTAAGAGCAAGACCTTCTTTGGAAGCATGTGGAGTAGATGTCTTTGCTACGGCTGTTAAATGTGGTGAAAAGCCACCATTTGTTATTAATCCTGAACATCCAAAGGAATCAGTTCCTTATGTTGTATGGCACGGTATTGTACTAATAATATAGCAATAATAAGTTATTCTAGTTGAATGAGGTATATGAATATGGGAGAAATGAGCCTAGAAAAGGAAAAAAAACCCAGCAATTATACTAATATCATTAATGAGATTATTGAAGCAGTTAATTCTTTAGATTTTTTTTCTATGAAGGCTGCAATAAAGAATGCAATAGACGCAAATATACCGATAATAGATGTAATAAAGAAAGGAGTTTTAACTGGATTAGAAGAATCTGGTGAAATGGGACTCATTTTAGCGGCTGAAGCACTTGGAGATCAAATTGTCAATTTAGAAGAGGAAAGCAGAAATAGTATCATTACCAATAAAAATTATAATGGAAAAGTAGTTATTGGAACGATTGAAGGTGATATTCACAGTCTAGGAAAAAACATTCTTATTGCTTTATTAAAATCGTATGGTATGGAAGTTATCGATCTAGGAATAGATGTGAAACCTAAATACTTTTTAGAAGCAGCTAAAAGACCAGATGTCAAAGTAATTGGTATATCTTTTCTGCTTTCTGCAGCAGAACCAGCAATAAAAAAAGTTATGTCTTTAATAAAAAGTGAAGACTACCAAGATAAGGTAAAAGTAATTCTAGGGGGTGCTGCTGTGACTCCTGAGATCGCAAAAGAAACAAATGCTGATGCATATGCATTAGATGCTCTAGAAGGTGTTGATATTATAGATGAATGGTTAAGAGATTAATTTTATTCTACTTTTTTTATGAATTATTTAGTTATTTCCGTAAATTAGCGAGAAAGCAAAATTAACCACAAACTAAATTAAAAGAAATTTTCTAAACTTATGAACAATCAGAGAATTACACTTATTATAGAACCTATATCAAAACGAACTAACGTTATAAAGGGATCCACTGTTTATGAATCAATTTTAGCATTAAATTTTCCAGTAGGCGCATTATGCGCAGGGAGAGGACAGTGTGGAAAGTGTACAATACGTATTTTAGATATAAATCCAAATATTTCGGAACCTTCTAAAAAGGAATTAAAAGTTCTGGGTAAGCAAAAATTAATGGAAGGATTTAGATTAGCTTGCCAAACTAAAATTTATGGTGACTTACGCGTTTATATGACTGACGCATTAATGTTGAAAGGATCCAGAATTCTGGTAGATGCTGATTTAAAATCGCTAGGATTAAAGGATAAAAACAATCTTCAACCTGCTGTTATATCATATTTATGCAAAATTGCTCCAGCAGATTTAAATAATCCAAGAAATGATTTATCGGGTTTATTTGAAGAGCTAAACGAAGGACAAAATTATCTTAAAATTAATGAAAAAAGCGCTTTATTTTACATTGACGAAATTTTACATACAATTAGTCAAAAATTACCCTACTTCATGAGAAATGAAAGTGGAATTATTACAACTTATTTCAGAAAGTTTTCGTTGAATGATTCATGGAAAATCTATGATATCGATAATGAAGACAAAACTAAAGAGATTTTTGGTTTAGCTATTGATATTGGAACGACAACAATAGTAGGTTATTTAATATATTTGATTACAGGTGAAATAACTGCAATATCTGCTATGTTAAATCCTCAAGTTGCGATAGGTGAGGACATTATTTCGAGGATTTCGTATATTGTAAGAAATAACGCAATTGAACAAGCAAAGGGATTAATAATTGATGGAATTAACCAGATTCTAGAGGATTGTTGTGCTAAAGCGGGTGTAGATGTCTCTAGTGTTAAGGATATTTCCATCGTAGGTAATACTGGAATGCATCACATCTTTTTTGGAGTTCCTCCAGAATTTTTATCTGTGTCTCCTTATGTTCCAGTTTTTAAAGCTCCTATTAACTTAAATTCAGGGACATTAGGATTAAAATGTAATCCAACTGTAAATGTATATTCTCCCCCCATTATTGCTGGTTATGTTGGAACAGATACTATTGGATGTATAATTTCATCCAAAATATACGAATTTAAAAAATATTCCCTTCTGATAGATATAGGTACAAACGGGGAATTAGTGTTGGGAAACTCTAAAGGTTTAGTTACTGGTTCTTGTGCGGCAGGATCGGCTCTAGAAGGTGCCCATATCTCATTTGGAATGAGAGCATCCGAAGGTGCTATAGAATCTGTTAGAATAAAGGAAGGCACCTTAATACCTTCGATTGATGTCATAGGAAATACACTACCGTTAGGAATATGTGGTTCTGGTCTCATAGATGTTGTTGCCGAAATGTTGAAACGGAATATCATTACCCGTGCAGGAAAATTTAATACTAAATCGGAACATATTATAGAAAATCGCCGGATTGAGAAAAGAGAAGATGGTTATCACTATATTATCTATAGAGCAGATTGGGATAATAAAAAATTAAAAATGGATTCAAATCAAAAAAGCAATATTCGAGAAATTACAATTTCACAGAAAGATATAAATGAAATCCAATTAGCGAAAGGAGCCTTTCTAAGCGCTGCAAATTTATTAATAGATACGGACGAAAAGAAAAATAAATCTATTGAGCAAATTATTCTAGCTGGAGGTTTTGGAACTTTCATTAATAAAGAAAATGCCGCATTCATAGGGCTTTTTCCTGAAGTTTATAAAGATTGCATTTTCCAGATTGGAAATGCTGCTGGAATTGGAGCACAATTATTCATAACAGATATTGAACAAAGAAATATAGCGAACAAAATTGCACACGAAGTTAAATATAGGGAAATTGCTTCTTTGCCTTCGTTTCAAAGAGAATATACTTTTTCTCTCTATTTTCCTCACTATAATCTCGATAAATTTCCATCTCTTAGGGAGAAATACGAAGAAATTCCTCTTACATAAACAAATTATCAGCAATGTTTTATCATTTTAAAGGGGTTTAAAATCATAATAAGTGTGTTCAAATAAGAAAGTATCTTCTTTTGCGATATGAAAATTGTAGATGATAATATTCTAATCAAAACTAAAGATAGTCTTGAAGTTCAATCATATATCACTTATCCACAAGAAAAAAATACGTATCCCAGTATATTGATTATCCACGAAATTTGGGGTTTAAATGACCAGATCAAAGGTGTTGCACGACGATATATGCTCAAGAAGGGTATGTTGTATTGGCACCGCATTTATTTAGTAGGGCTGGAGATGTATTAAAAGAAGAAAATATCCGTAAAGCAATGATTCCCATATTTTCACTTCCTCGGGAAAAAAGAAGCGATCCCTCTTCTTTAAAAAAACTCCTTTCAGAAATGGGAGAAACTGAAAAGAAAGTAGTTCAGATGTTATTTATAAAAAGAGAAGCTCTTCAACAGAAAATCGTAGAAGATGCTGTAAACTGTTACGAATTTTTGAAAAATCTTGATGTTGTAAACAGCGATAAGATCGGAGTTACTGGATTTTGTTTCGGAGCAGGATTAGTATTTCAACTCTCAACCATGCTACCTTTTGAAGCCTCAGTAATTTTTTATGGAGCAAATCCAAAGCCTTTAGAATCTGTTGCAAATATTAAAGGTCCTGTGTTAGCATTTTATGCTGGAGAAGATGAAATGGTAGATGCTGGAATTCCTGCTTTAATTGGAGCCATGCTTAAGCACAAAAAAACATATGCTTTGAAACTGTATAGTGGGGTTCAGCATGCTTTTTTCAATGAGACGAGTTCGGTGTATGATCAACCATCCGCAGAGAATGCGTGGCATTTAGCTCTCCAGCATCTTAAAACTTATCTTAAATAAGAGGTGTACTGGAAAATAG
>JAHPYY010000064.1 GCA_019058515.1 Promethearchaeota archaeon | reverse complement strand
CAATTTAGTTGATGTTCTATGTCAGGAAACAAAGTCTATTACGATCTATTCGAGTATAGCTCCAATTTAATAATTCTATTAGATTCAAATGGGAAAATTATTGATATAAATAATCGAGTAGAGCAATTTTTCGAACTATCTAAGGATAAAATAATTGGAAAACAATTCTCCGATGTGTTCTATAAATATAAAGATTTCCTTAATTTGTACGAATATAGAATAAGGAATCTAGATAAAAATCTCCAATTCCATCCAAAACTATTGAAATTCAACGGTACTTCAGGAAAAGAAAAGGAACTGATGTGTGATATCAAAAATATAAACGGAAATGTTGGTGAACAAAATCTTCAATTAACTCTTAATGAAAAAGTAAATTACTTTGAGTTTATCAAAAACACTAAAAAACAACTCAAAATTATAACTGCATTGTATAATAACTTCCCAAATTTGGTAATCTTAGCGAATTTAGATGGAACAATAATGGATTGCAACCTTGCTATCCAAAAACTTTTCAGATTACCAAAAAATGAAATCGTAAATAAAAATTTCGAAGAGATAGGAATATTTACTCCAAAACAGCTTGTTATAATAAACGAAAGAAGCGAAAGAGCTTTGCGGGGAGATAAACTCAAATCTATAGAGTTAAAGATAGTTTTTGATAACATACCGCCATTTTGGATTGAAATGCATACTTTTTTGATTGAAATTGATAACTACTTATTCTTAGAGTATATTATCTCTGATATTTCTAATATAAAAGCAACCGAAACCTTGTTGTATGAAGCCCAACAAAAGTTTAAAAACTTAGCAGAGACAATCCCCGAGGCGATATATGAATGCGACTTAGATTTAAATTTAACTTACGTTAATTCAGCTATGTTGAGCATATTCGGCTACACGGAGATGGATGTTAAAAAAGGATTGAAATGTATAGATCTTGTCCATCCCAGCGAAACTCTAAAAGCAATTGATAATCATAAAAAACTTCTAGAGGGAAAGAAAACGGAACCCCTTAAAATAAAAATGATCCGAAAAGACGACTCGTCGTTTTATTCTGTTATACACGCTCGACCTATCGTAGAGAAAGGAGAGATTAAAGGAATTACTGGGATAATATACGATGTCACTAAAGAAATTGAGGCTGCTCAAAAGATTAAAGCTTCGAAGACAAAATATGAGGAAATTGTTAATCTATTGCCCGAAGTAGTCTATGAAGCCAATCTTAATTTAGACCTTACATACATTAATTCAATTGCGTTTGATACCTTTAAATGCACGGAAGATGATTTGGAAAAAGGGATAAATCTCAGAGAACTTATTTGCGACGAGAGTATAGAAATAGCACTTAAGAACATCAAATCAATTTTTAATGGAAAAATCACAGATCCGTGTGAATATAAACTTCTTAGAAAAGATCAATCCTCCTTCTACGCTCTAGTACATTCGAGACCTATATATAGAAATGGAAAAGTAGTGGGTATCAGAGGCGTCGTATCAGATATTTCTGAAAGAATTGAAATGGAACAAGCGTTATTGGATTCAGAAATAAAGTTTAGAACAATTGCTGAACAATCAATAATGGGCATTGCCATTATTCAGGACGATGTAATTAAATACGCTAATTCTCGATTTACTGAGATTTTTGGTCAAACCGTTGAGACTGTCCTCTCTTGGGGTCCAGGAGAATATCTCAATTTTGTACATCCTGATGACCGTAAATTTAACAGGAAGCAGTCCTCGAAAAAGCAAGCTGGTGAAAAAGATATAGTAATAAATTATGTATATAGAGGCATGAAAAAGGATGGTAGTCCAATATGGGTTGAAAATTATTCGAAATCAATATTGTATCAAGGAAAGCCTGCGGATTTTGTAACACTTATTGATATCACTGCGAAAAACAAAGCAGAAGATAATTTAAAAAAATCAGAGGAAAAATATTCTCATTTAATTAAAAACATTTCAGATATTATAATTGAGTTAGATGATGGATTAAGGATAGAGTACGCTAGTCCTCAAATTTATAACTTATTAGGATATAAACCCGAAGATATTTTAGGAAAACGCATCTATAAATTTATCCATATAGACGATGTCAGTGTTTTAGTGGAAAGGTTAAAAGGATTTATTCTTAAAAAACCAACATTTTCCTACGAATATCGATTTCAGCATAGGAATGGGATATATTTATACATGAGTACTGTTGTTAACGAATACTATGTCAACGGAATTAAGCATTATATCTTTGTGCAAAGAGACATTACCAGAAATAAACACGCTGAGGAATTATATCAAGAAGAAATTCGAAGGTTAAAAGATCTAGATAAATTACGAAGAGATTTTATAAATAGAGCGTCTCATGAGCTAAAAACCCCCCTAACCTCAATTTATGGGTCTATTCAATTGTTATACGATCTACATAAAGACCAAATGATTAGCTCTGATGCGTTAGAACTGTTAGAAATTGCAAAAAAAGGTGGAGTTAGACTCAAGAATTTAGTGTTTAATTTACTTGATATATCTCGCCTAGAGTTAAAGAAATTCAAATTAAACAAGGGTGAATACGATGTGCTTAAAGTTCTTAATGACTGCATAGATGAAATGAAATATTTGGCAGATAAAAGAAATCTAAGTATCAGAACAAATTTTGGAGAATTAGATACATTAATTTTGAAATTTGATAAAATACGAATTGAACAGGTGTTTATCAACCTTATTTCTAATGCCATAAACAACACCCCTTATAACGGATTGATAACTGTAACAGTCGAAAAACTCAGATTTCACTCCCGATTTTGCATTGAAGATACCGGCATTGGCTTAACTAAAGATGAAATCAACAAGATATTCAAGAAATTTAGCAAAATTGAAAGGTACGGAATGGGAATGGATATAGATACCGAAGGAACTGGACTAGGATTGTTTATTTCAAAAGAAATTATCAATCTTCACAGGGGTAAAATATGGGCTTCTTCTCTCGGAAGAAATCAAGGAGCAAAATTTTGTTTTACAATCCCAGATAAAGATGTCTTATAGAGAAGATAAGTAAAAAATTTATTCTTTATATTTTTCAGTTAAAATTTTAATTGCGTCAGCCATATCTCTTAGTGCTTTCCTCCTTTGACGCGGGCTCATTTGATAGAAATCGTCGTTTAAATTAGATCCGATCTTTTCGGGTTGTGCTACATTTTTAAATTTCTTGTAAACCAACGCAATGATGTATCGATCGTAATAGTCTAAAGCTTTCTGTAATTTCTCGTCGTCTTTTATTTTATCCCACAATTCTAAAGTTTCTAAGCTCCGAATACCTATGTCGATCCTAAACCAAGAAATAGGAAAAAGACGCTTTTTATTAATACCATACTCGATTACATTTAGGTTTTCTTGATCAATATAAAGTTCTGGGATCTTATCTTCCGTAAAAACTATGTTATCGCTTAAAATATAAAGATTTGCTACCTTCTTAGAGCTACATACAATACCCGTCGCAAATCCTTTAGCTAACCTTAGTTTATTTATGAGGTCTTCTAGTTTTTTACCCATTATGCGTAGGTTATTTTTCTTCTCTCCATGGATCTCGATGTTAATCTGATCTTTTCCCCTTGCATCTTTTACTACGTTAGGGAATAAGTCCTTTTCACGCGATTTTTTGTGTGCATCCAATAGCTTGTTGATTACTTCGTAATCCAATTTTAAACCGGGAATCACCGTATTTTTGTTTAAAAAAGCGTCGACCTCAAAGTCCGCAATTCCGTAAAAAATTTTTTGTTGATTT
>JAHPYY010000063.1 GCA_019058515.1 Promethearchaeota archaeon | reverse complement strand
TATACCAAAATCAAGAACAATTGACGCAAACATTTCTTTCGACGCTTATAAAATCACGGGGGTGATCCGTACAATAGAAAATTTCGTCGGTTTACCGACCACGGAAAAAAAGAAATAAAAAAATAAATAATTAAATACTCATATTAATTCAAAAGCAGAAATATTCATCCCTCTCTTTTTAGCTCTTATGTATGGAGGTATCGCGTACATTGGGTTTCCTACTTACCACGGTGTCGATCCTCAAATATCTAATCTTTACCTAGTATATATCATCGCGGGAACTCTCATCAATTTCTTAACGGCTCTTCTAGGTATCTCTACTATAATCGTGATTGTCTCAGTTTTTAGTAGTATCAACAAACTTGGAACTCCTGGATTTTCTCTTCGCATTAATTATAAGGAGCTAAGATTTGGCTCTTTTGATAAAATAGGTCGATTTATTATTAACATATCGATTCCCGTCATTGGGGTAAGTTTTTTCTTAAGTGCGATTGGACTCATTTGGATATTCATATTTGATAATTATTACAACGGGATCATAAATATAATAGTTGGATTTGTAATCATTGTAGTCCTCGTTATATTGCTATTCATTGACACGGTTCACATTCATTCACGCATGCTTGATTTTAAAAAAACCGAGATGGAAAAGGTGTTAAACACCATTCAAAACATTCTTTACACTCACGATCCAGATGGTATTGATTATAGAAACATCTGCGATATTCATCGTTTCTACTACGAGATTGAAAAAATCCACACATGGCCGTACAATCCAAAAACCATGCGGAATTTAATTATAACCCTCCTTACATCTGTAATACCTCTTGTCCTATCATTTTTTGGGATATAAAATTTAAGTTGTTATACTTATTCAAAAGAATCAAAATCATATTTAAAAGACTTTAACATTTTTATTTACCAATTTATTATGATAATCTTAGGTATATATCACACTAGATGTTATTCTAAAGCCTCATGTCAACTAAAGAAGAAGCAAAAGAAATTGCATTAGAGTACTTAGAAAAAAGTAATATACCGGACGGTGAATCAATCAAAATCGAAGATAAAATCTATAAATGGGCGGTAACTACAAAAGGTTCGAATGGAAAGTATTTGATAGAAATCTCGAAATCAAACTCCACCGTAATAAAGTTTGAGAATTTGTGAATTGTTTACTGTGAACTAATTTGTATTATATATAATAAATAAAATACCAGTTATACAAGTAAATGGTGAGGAAAAATTGTTTGAGAATCAAAACATGGACGAGGAAAGACTTTGTAACATAAAACTACACCCTAATTATTCATTATTCGTTATCCCTAGTTGGAGTGACTTACTCGGTTATCCAACATTAGGTACATACGCACATCACGAAGTATCGAGAATAGACACAGACATAGTAATTTTCTTTTCAACCTACGATTATGCAATACACACCGAAACTGGGACTTTATATTTCTTGTTTGGATTGGGATATTTTTATGTTAAATTTGAATTAGATGCGGGAAATTATGTTACCGACAATAGACTCCTAACCGGTCTCGTTATCCCAGATTTCGTGTACGACCACATGGCTACCTCACCAAACATTACTTTAGAAGACGATTTGGATGTAATCGTTGCTGAAAAAGCCATTAAAGTTCCGATCAACTTATCTTATAAATCAAAACAGCGTTTAACTTTCATTAAGGGAGCACTGATGAGAAATCTTTTTACACCTAACAAGGAAATTATTTTGGAAATGATGGAAAAGATACGAGATCCCAATACATACCAAATCGACAAAACCAGTTACATGCTTCTTAGCGCTCATTGGGACTTTTTCAATGAGATTCTAATTTCCGCTCATATTTCAGAGGAACTTAAGAAAGGTTATACCAATTCGGTCGCGAGTATAAATGCGATAAACGCTAAAGCAGACGATCTTTTAAAAGATACGATATCTTCAACTAACTTAAACACAGTTAAAGAAAGCATAATGCAGCATAAAAGATTGTACTCCCGTCTCGAATACGACCCGATGTACCTTTTTTCTCTCGTAGAAAACGCACCTGATTTTTCCACATTAAATTCTTCCCATAACTCCTCAAAAGTTTCCAAACACTCGCTCTTTAACTCAGCTAATACATACGCAGATTCATATATTAACTGGTCAGAAGAGTTTATTCGAAAAGAAAAACCAAAGAGATTAGTAGAGTATAAACAACCAGAAAAACTAGCTGAAATTCCTCAAACGCCCATGCAAGTTCCAGAAGATGTTAGAATAGAACCTCCAGAACCTAAGGAAGAAACCTTCCAATTAGACCGTTTAAAGTCAGAATTTGTAGAAGAAAAAGAGCTCCCAAATCCTCCTATAGCTAATGTGATACTTATCCTATTGTATCTTAAGCAGGTTATAGATGAAAATTACGATATGGTGTCCCTTGGACGCGCTTTTGAAGTTGCTCGAGACACAATGCGAAAATTAGACATTAGTTCGACAGTAACCCAACAGGCAAAGATATGGGAAATGAGTAAATATGCAAACCTCTTTTTAAAAAAAGAACCAAAATTAAGTTTACCTCTTAAAGAAAAGCAAGAATTAAACCTAAAATTGGACAACTGGCTCGAGGAAATCGAAAAAGAAGAGCAAATAGAAAGAGAACGCTTAGAGAAATGTAAACGCAAGTGGAAGGAAAAAACTAAGAGCAAAGCTGAACACGCCGAAGAAGAGCGAATCGACATGGAAAAATCAGCCCTCAAAAAGCAGAAAGAAGAACTGAAAAAACTGAGACGAGAACGAAAGAAAAAAGAAAAACTAGCAAAACAGAAAATAAAAGCACAGAAAAAAATCGAAAAGCAAAGGAAAAAAATAGAAAAACTGAAAAGAAAAGAGCAGGAACGACTAAAGAAACTTTAGTCTTATAAAGAAATAAAAAAAAAAGATATTTTTAATATTTTCGCGAAGCACGCAAGTTACGCATTTAGAATGAAAATATGCTTAAATTAAGTTAATAGCAATTTTCATATCTTCCATGGTAACTTTTTCTACATGCTCAAATCGCATAGATTCTAAGCCTTCTGCCTGAGTGCTTCGCTATATCGAGGGCACAACCAGTTAATTCTTTGGCGTATTCCTCAAGATAGTCCATTAATTTGTCAACCGCGGCACGACTTACGATTTCAGCTCCTGCTTTTTTCATGAGCGCGCGCAATGGTGACCAAGCGAATGCTGGCATTCTTTTATTTCCTCCACTAATTACTCTGTTTCATTATTATTTTATTCCAAATGGTTATTTGGGTAAAATTCCTCGAATCTTAGAAAATCACAAAAAATTCGAAGTATTTAATAATAAAATTGCCATTACTTATATTTAAATGTGTTGGTTGATGGAGGGGTATCGGGAAAACTTAGTTAACTAATTAAGGTCGACAAAAAAAATAAACAATTTTAAGAAAAAAATTTGTAAGTAGTAAAATCAGATCACGAAAAATAATCGAGATGTAAGAGTTTTTTGATATGTTAATGTTGATTATATCATAATTATATCATACTCACTTCTAGCCTTGTATCGCTGTTACACATTCTTGTCTTGGAAATAAAAGATTTTGTTATATTGCTTTTCACTTGTAATATATAGAAAGACTTAAATAGATAAGATGCTCCAATTCCACATTATTTCAGATGCTAAGCAGAAAATAATTCGAATTGTATCTAACTCTTTAATTTTCATCATTTAATGGTAACAAATATAGAAAATTATAAATCATCTTGCCAAACATTTTAAAGGTAAAATCGTTATAAGAAAATCATCATCTTAAAGATGACTTAATTAAGTAAGGACTATTCTAAAAATTTAATCTCGTCAAAAAATATCTATACCCAACGTTAGAAAACAAATGGAAAAAGATCAACCCTTTTTTATATTCAAATTGTGCTTGTTAGGTGCAGGAGCGGTTGGTAAAACCTGCATATGTAGGAGGTTATGTTACGATACCTTCGATACCAATACTAAATTAACGATTGGCATTGATTTCTACACGTATCGACAACCCATCATTTTAGATGGTAAAGAGGGGTTCCTCACCCTAAGTATTTGGGATTTTGGTGGTCAAGAGCAGTTTAGAACCATGTTTAACTATTACATTAACGGAGCTAACGGAATTTTTCTCGTCTTTAGCTTAATCGACAAAAACACCTTTACAGCTCTTGATTGGTGGACTAAACAATTGAAGCGGTTTGATGAGAAAAATACACCTAAAATCCTTATTGGCGCTAAGAGTGATCTTGTTAGACCTGAAGACGAAAATAAGATTGACAATCTAATCATTAACCAATTTATGAAACGGCAAAACCTCGACCAATATTACAAGACTTCCTCGAAGGAAAATGTCAATATTAAGAAAATATTTAAAATTATGACGAAAATTATGCTTGACGAGCACATGTTAAAGTACGATAAGATAATCTAAAAGTAAATTATTTTTCCTTGTCTTCTATAAAGTCGTTTCTTATCATTGCGTTGCAATTATAGCAATAGATTGGAATAGATTCGAATGTTTCACCACAATTTGGGCAAGTAGATCTACTATTCTGGTATAATAGTTCGAGATTGTTATAATCGGGTTTAATAAAAGTGTCTACTAAAGCCTCAAGTATCAAGGATAAAACGAATGTGCTAAGAAGAACAAACAATGCAAGCACGATTGTCCTTGGAAACAGCACAGAAAAAACGGAATCGAATTTTAGCTTTGCGTATTTAAATAAGAACGCGTAAAAAAAGAAATTAATAACGAAAAATGTTGTAAGATTAACCACATAACTTTTCCTATAATCTAAGAATATAATAATCGGTACTAAAGAGACATAAAACCACAGAAGGAACATGAATCCCATTTCTTGTAGGGTATTGAATATCACATAATCTGATAGGAAGTTAATGATTAGGTGTCGTTCAAAAGTAGTGTCAGAGCTTATTGGTATGTAAATCGAATACCTAACTAAATTTACGCTTACATACAGAATTAAGCATTGAATTAGAAAACAAAAGAGTTTAGACTGAACAATTTTCTTAAGCTCTTTCATTGTGTTAATATATGCAGATACTCGTTAAAACCTTTCTTTTCCCCAATTTTGCGAAAACACCTCATTCTAACGGCGATATATTATAAGGATAATGGTTTTTTAAAAAAATATAAAAATGTCCTCTAACACCTTAAAGTAATGTAGTTAATTATTACAATGTATTATTGCTTAATGTATAAGTGATAAGCAAATGTAAAAAATAGCTTGTTTGAAGCAACCAGAAAAGATATTGGTGAAAAATACTGCCTATCGGATTAATAGTTATGAAATGGGAGGATAGAAGTGGAACAGAAATCTTAGCTAGGTATCCAAAAGATCTTAATGTAAGGGATCAAACACTTATGCAAGTGTATAGAATCCATGAATATAGCGCAGAGGTAGGAATGATAAGTCTAATGGTTGGTGCTCTTAATATAGCGTCGTATTACACGGGTTCTGAGCAAAATCTTTACCTTTTACTTTTATTAAAGTTGGATGACGACCCCGACTCTTTCGAAGGGGCTTTGGCAGAGGTTGCTAGAATTATTCAACAAAATATTGAAGAAGGTAAATACATTGGGATGATCCCTTCACTTTTTCAGAGAATTTCTCTCTATCCTTCATTGAATGAGGAACAACAACTAGCCATGACCTATCACGACGAGATGAAACGAGCTATTTTGAACCGTCTCCAAGAAGAAGGAGTTGTATCAAAATCGGAATTAACGATATGGCTAAAGGATAAATTTAATCAAGTCGTCATTGATCTTGATACGATAATAGTTGATTTGATAAAACGAGAATTGATAAAGGAATTTTCTGTGAAGGGAATGTCTTCAGAGCTTGTTTTTTTAATTAACGACTTACTAATACTTAGAATACCCCCTGTAGAAATATTCAACAAGCCAGTTGAAAAAGGCTTACCAAAACAATTAGAGAAAGAGTACAAAAGAGCTGTGATTAATTTTTTCACCTCTTATAAAACAACTGAATTTGATAATCTCAAATTAATCGACGCAATCCTAGATCCTCAAGTTTATGAGACTTTAAGACTAATCAGAACAGCAGTTGTGACTAAACAGGATGTAGAAAAATTAATGAAGAAGTACGTGGAAGATGTAGATAAGGTTATTGGTATTCTGTGGGAGAATAATTTAATAGAAGTGTTTCAAGAAGATCAAAACAACGAATATTATGGTATGATATCTGATTTTAAAATTAAACGCATTTTTCCAAAATACTTGTTAAATATGATAAAAGATAGGTACGAAAGTAAATCAAAATCAGACGAAGTTCTCTTAGAATATTTGAATGTGATTGAAGATGCCTACACGGCTGAAAAAGAAAGATTGCATAAAATGTAAACTTTGCTCTTGTTTTTTTGCTAACTTTTAAAGTTCTAAGCCCTAAGTATTTAAGTAGATTCAATTATGTCAGCTATTTTTGTGCTTTTGTTCAAGAACATGTGTCAATTGAGCAAAAAAATCGAAAAAACGAAAATTTTTTATTTTTTAAAGTATTTAAAATTTCAGTGGAGAGTTTTAAAATCTTGTTTTGCGCTATTTTGTGTAAGAAAAAACAAGAGGATGTAATATTTTATGATAAAGGTTACTTTTTTTGAAAATTTAAACCAAATTACTATAAATGTAAGTTTTAAATGGAGGATTTAGTATTATGAGTTATACTTATTCAAGAACTAAAATGATTGACCGAATAAAATTCGGTCTTCTTAGTCCAGACGAAATTCGAAAAATGAGCGCGGCTCGTATTATTACAGCTGATACTTACGACGAAGATGGTCTCCCCATACCGTCAGGCTTAATGGACCAACGACTCGGAACGATTGAACCGGGTCAAAGATGCCAAACCTGTGGAAATCTTGTTAGCAACTGTATGGGGCACTTCGGACACATCGAGTTGGCTCGTCCAGTCATTCATGTGGGATATGCGAAAAAAGTGCTTAAAGTACTAAGAAGTATTTGTCCATCGTGCTCAAAATTAATGCTTACTGAGGAAGAAAAGGAAAAATTCAAGAAAGAACAGATTCAGCACCGAAAATTATTTTTTGAAGGGGACGAGGATGCAAGCAAAATTGTGTTTAAAAGGGCTAGAAAGTCTAAAATTTGCCACTATTGTGGAGCAAAAAAGAAAAAAATCATACTAGAAAAACCCACTACTTTTTACGAAGAAGAAGAAGGAAAAGGATCTCGTCGCCTCACCCCTATAGAAATTTTAGAACGATTAAAAAAGATGAGCGATGTAGATCTTCGCATACTTGGAGTCTCACCTGAAAACGCGAGGTTGGAATGGGTAATTTTTACAGTCTTACCGATACCTCCTGTTTGTGCTCGACCTTCAATCACTCTAGATAGTGGTATTAGATCAGAAGACGATCTAACTCATAAATTAGTGGATGTTATTCGTATTAACCAAAGGTTGAGAGAAAACATTGATGCTGGCGCACCTCATCTAATTGTCGAAGATCTCTGGGAATTATTGCAATATCACATTACAACTTACTTCGATAATCAAGTATCAGGCATTCCCCCTGCTAGACATCGTTCAGGTAGAGCGTTAAGAACTCTTACACAACGTCTAAAAGGAAAAGAAGGTAGATTTCGAAGCAACTTAAGTGGAAAAAGAGTCGATTTTTCGGCTCGAAGCGTTATATCTCCAAATCCTTACATTAGTATAAACGAAGTAGGAGTCCCTCGACAAATTGCAAAAGTATTAACAATCCCTACAAATGTTAATGATTGGAATATCGAAGAAATGAAGCAATTAGTCTTAAATGGACCAAACAAACATCCGGGTGCAAATTACATAATCCGGAATGATCGAAGAAGAATCGATCTTAGATATGTAAAAAACAGAAAAATCATAGCTGACATGCTAGCACCGGGATTTACTGTTGAACGACATTTGGATAACGGAGATCTCGTGTTATTTAACCGACAACCTTCTCTCCACAGAATGTCGATTATGGCTCACGAGGTTAGAATCATGGATGGTAGGACCTTTCGATTGAATTTAACGGTGTGCCCTCCATACAACGCTGATTTTGACGGAGACGAAATGAATCTCCATGTCCCTCAGAGCGAAGAAGCGAGAACTGAAGCAGAACTACTTCTTAAAGTTCAGGAACACATTTTAACACCCAGATTTGGGGGGCCTATTCTTGGAGGAATTCAAGATTTTATTTCTTCAGTATTTCAATTCACAAGCAGAGATTCTTTATACAACCAAAAGGATACGTTAAAATTACTTTTTAACGGGGATATTTTCGATTTTCACCCTGAGTTTAATTTAGAAGATTTAGAGCCGGTAGTTACGAAGCCAGAACCTCTATATTCTGGAAAACAAATATTTAGCACATTATTTCCCGACGATCTAAATATTAAAGTACGCTCAAAATTTTGCAAGAAATGCTTCACTAAAGAAGGTCAAAAGTGCGAAGAAGAAAACTGCAAATACGACGCCTATGTTACCATTAGAAATGGTAAGTTAATCACGGGCACTATTGATGAAAATTCTTTTGGAGCTATGCAGTCAAACAGCATACTGCAAAGAATTATCAAAGATCACGGAAATGCAAGAGGGAGAGAATTTTTAGACAACGCTACAAAAATGCTTCTTTACGTCATTCGGTTAAACGGTATGACGATGGGTTTAGACGAAGTCTACGTAAAAGGACAAGCCTATGATGCCATACAAGATATTTTATCGGATGCTAAGTTAGAAGCGGCAAAATTTATCAAAGCGTTTTACGAAAATGACACTAATGTATTAAAAAGAGCTCCTGGACGCTCTATGAGAGAAACTCTAGAATTACGAATTAGACAGGTGCTAAATGAAGCTCGTAGTAAAGCTAACGAAGCGGCTGCATTCTACATCGGAGATGAAGCTCATTCGGTTATTATGACAAAATCTGGAGCTCGTGGAAATATTCTCAATTTAGGTCAGATGTCCGCTGTTGTAGGTCAACAAGCCATAAGAGGAGAGAGGATTAATCGAGGCTATAGCATGAGAACTTTACCACACTTTAAAGTTAACGATTTATCACCAAAAGCGCGGGGATTCGTATCATCATCCTATCGACGGGGACTAAATCCTACTGAATTCTTCTTCCACTCGATGGGAGGAAGAGAAGGATTAGTCGATACAGCGGTGAGAACTTCTACAAGTGGTTATATGCAACGAAGATTGGTAAACGCGCTGCAAGATTTAGTAATCGAAAACGATGGAACCGTAAGAAACGCAGATAAGAATATCATTCAGTTTGAATTCGGGGATGATTCAGTAAACCCTCAAATGACTGATCACGGGCAAGCAGTTAATTTGGATGTGCTGCTTCTTAAAGCTAAATCTCTTGATATTGATGAGATTCACGAAACAATGAAAAAACGAGAAACAAAGAAAACCAAAGCACCCAAAAAGGCTCTCGCGCCTAAAAAGAAAGCGGCTAAGAAGAAAGCTCAACCTAAAAAAGTTGAAATAGAAAAATCCGCTCCTAAGGAAGAGGTGAAAGAATCTGATGAGGCAGAGTTAATGCAAGCGTACGAACAAGAAACAGGGAAAAATGCGATTTGGAGGGGAAAGGTAACCAAGGGTTTTTTAGATTGGAAAGCAAGTCAATAAATATTTAATAGTTATGAGTGAGCAATTATGGTAAAAGTTACGAAAAAAAAGTTGGAAGAAAGCTTAGACGAACTTAAACAGGATGGAATTCCCAAAGATTTAATAGAAAAAATTAGAGATAAAATAATTGATGAGGAGTTGGAGGAAGAACAACTCGAGTATTTACTTAATAAAATTTTCATTAATTTTACAAACGCAGTTGTAGAAGCTTCAGAACCAGTAGGAACGGTTGCAGCGCAATCTATTGGAGAACCTGGAACTCAAATGACTCTCCGTACCTTTCATTATGCAGGAGTAGAAGAATTTTCAGTAACCCAAGGACTTCCAAGGTTAATTGAAATTGTAGACGCGCGCCGTTTTCCAAGCACACCGGCGATGGATATTTACTTAGAGAAGAATTATCGCCATTCTGAAGAAGAGGCAATTAAAGTTCATAATAGCATCGAACAGATAAGAATTGAACAGATTACAAGTGATGTCGATTTAGATTTCGTTAATTGGAACATTGTTATTAATTTGATTCCTGAAGTATGCGAAAAAAAGGGCATTGATATCGAAGTTATTCCTGAGATCCTGAAACGGTACAAAAAGAAGGGGACAATCAATCGTGAAGGTAATTCTATTATTATTGACCCTGGAATTGAAGACTTGCAAAACTTGCAAAAACTTAGGGAAAAAATACTGAAAAAAGTAGTAAAGGGTATAAGAGGAGTCAAACGAGGGTTATTAACTCCTTCTGATGACAATAACGAATGGGTTATCAAGACCGAAGGTACGAACCTTCAGGGAGTGGTTCAAATACCGGGAGTAGACAACACTAGAACTGTTTCAAACCACATCCATGAGGTAGAAAAGTTATACGGAATCGAAGCTGCTAGAAACATGATTATAAAGGAATCTCAAAAAGTACTTGAACAACAAGGTTTAGATGTAGATTTACGTCATTTGCTAATACTTTCAGATTTGATGTGTACCACAGGAACCATACAGTCGATTGGACGACATGGGATTTCCGGAACGAAATCAAGCGTATTTGCTCGAGCAGCTTTCGAAGTAACCGTTAACCAATTGCTTGACGCGGGATTATATGGGGAGGAAGAACGATTGTTAGGAATCCCTGAAAACGTCATATTAGGGCAGGTAACTCCAATTGGAACTGGTCGAGTTTCGGTCATGTTCGATTTAGATGCAAATCTAAAGATTATTAAACAACTCCAAAAAGGATAAGAGAAAGTAATTGATTTCAATTACATTCTATTTGATTTAGAAAAGAAATTTAATCCGCACTAATTTTACTTAAAAATAAAACCGCAGAAATAGCAAAAATAATAAAACATCGTATATTTTTTATATCACAGAATCACTTACTATAATTATACCGTATTAGTTGAGTAGACGATGGCAAAGAAAAAAGGAAGTAAGTCGACGAACATTGACTTATCGCGAAAGAAACAAAAGGAGTTTGATATTGACACAAACATAAGAGTCGTGTACAAAACTGGAAAAATTATTTACGGTAAAAATCAAATTCTAAGGCAATTGAGACAAAAATCGTTTAAAATGATCATAATTGCTAACAATTGTCCTAAAGAATTTGCAGATCAACTTAATTATTACAATTCGCTCGCTAAAGATAAATTCTACCTGCACACTTACAAGGGGTCCTCATGGGATTTAGGTTTAGCGTGCGCAAAGCCATATATGATTAGCGTTATTGGCGTAAACGACTTTGGAGATTCGGATCTCTCCTCCTTAATGTCAAAATAAATGTATAACCGAATAAAGGAAATTTAAGAAATGATAAAGAAGAACATTAGAATAGATCGAGAAGCGATGGAACTAATCTCGCTTTTCAATAATATCTCGGGCGCTATTATCAAAGACTGCTTAATCTTTAAATCTCCCGGAAACAACTCCGAAGTTATCATATTTCTAGTTAAAAAGGAGGATGTGGGAAAAGCAATTGGTAAAGGGGGAGAACATGTTAAGGATTTAATGACTAAACTCCAGAAAAAGATTGATGTTATACCATGGTCCGAGGAGCTGACAAAATTCATCCAATACATACTTAACACTTCGAAAAACGGCATTAAGGTACAAAACATAGAAATTAAAGAGAGCAAAAACCGAAAGAAAACAGTAATTATTTCGGTCAGACCACAAGATAGAGGAAAAGCCATCGGAAAAGATGGAAGTATGATCAAAAAGATTAAAGAGCTCGTCCTCCGTCATTTTGAAGTCGATAATGTAATCGTAAATACCAAAAACTAGTTTATTTTTCTTGATGTTGGGAAAAGAGAGCCTTTACCTTTCTTTTCCAGTACAATCTTGTTAAGACTATTATGCTTAAGATATAAACTATTATTAAGAAAATAAATAGAACATATTGCCACGCTTCAGTTGAGAAAACCATTAAGAATGTAAATCCAACTATTCCCGCTATAAGACAAATAAATAATAGGAATATGGATAAACGATATACTTTTTTTACTTCTTTTTTATCGTCAGCCGTCAAAGATTCATAATGGGTTGGACATAGTCCTGCTGTGGAACATTTATAGCAATACTCTGATCCACAAATCGCACATTTAACATAATTGGGATACTGTCCTCCCATTAATCTTCTTCCACATTGAGGACAAGTTTTTTTCGCCATAATTTAAGATTTAAATCTTTCCAAAATAAATTTATTGGGTAATAATTTACATGTTTATAAAACAAATTAGAAAGAGAAGAATAGACGTAGTTTCTAAAAAATACAAAAAAAAAATTTACCTTAAGGGTTTTTCCCTTATTCCTTTCAGAAGTGCGTCGAGAGAGACTCCATTTACTTTTACTACTTTCCATCTAACACCAGGGAGGTCGCCAATACTTCTACCTTTAGCCCCTCCAATTCCCTCGACGATGACACGATCGTGTTCTTCTATGAAGTTTAGTGCGCCATCTCCAGGAAGAAATGCAGTAATAGCTTTGCCATTCTTTTTTAATTGAACCCTAACGCATTTTCTTATTGCGGAGTTTGGTTGCTTGCTTTCACGACCTACTTTTGCAAGAACAATTCCAAGTGCTTGAGGTGCTCCTTCCAAGGGATCTACTTTTTGTTTTAACTTAAGCCTCTTTCTTTTGTATTTAGTTTTGCTCCAGCGAAATTTTCTCCTTATTTTTCTTAACTGTCTTGCGCTGTACAATCCTTTAGGTTTACTCATTGTAGTAAAATATAATTTTAATGATACGATATCCTTCTAAATATTTCTTAAAACTTAAAATTTTGTATTAAATAATTGGGAAGGAGTAAGCGCATTGCTAAAGTTAAATACATTTTCCAAAAAGAATTAAAGTTATCTCGTATATTTATAAATATTAAATTCTAAATAGTTTGAGCTACGGCTTTATTAGCTAAACGTGATTTGAAGTATGTCCAAGGAAAAAACTGAAATAATGCTCTTTAATCAATGGTCGTATAAGGATATTGAGATCTCGGATTTCACTCTTGAAAATTACATAAATTTAAAACCTATTATTGTACCGTATAGTTGCGGACGCCACGAGCATAAGAGATTTTGGAAATCTTCAAAAGTATCTATTATTGAAAGATTTACTAATCGATTACTATCCCCTGGATTTATAGCTGGGAAAATAAAAGGTCACAAGAGTTCCTATAATTCAGGGAAAAAATCAAAGTTAGTTAAAAGCATTAAAAACGCATTTGTACTAATTAATATCAAAACAGGTCTAAATCCAATCCAAGTCCTCGTAGATGCGATTTGTAACACCGCTCCTCGTGAAGAAACGACCAGAATTGCTATGGGTGGCATTTCCTACGCTTCTGCTGTGGATATTTCCCCTCAAAGAAGAGTAGATTTAGCAATAAAGTATCTAATCCAGGCTATTGGGACCAAATCTCACTCAAATATAAATGCTTTTGGAGAGAATTTGGCACAAGAATTAATTATGGCAGCTCAAAATTCGCAAGATTCTCGGGCAGTGCGAAAGAAGGACGAAGTAGAAAGGATTGCCGTATCAGCAAGATAAACTTCAAATACATTTCTACTAGTCTCTTAAACACTTTTCTTATATCTTTTTATCATATCACCCAAATATTATATAATCTCGCAATATAGAGGGGATCAACCTTAACTTTTATATAATTGCTTAACTTAAGATTAAATTAAATCTTATAACAGTTAGGCAAATTATACTTCAAGAAAGTGGAGACCGACAAAAATTCTCGTTCATTAGTAAAACATTTGAAGACACTTGGTCAGAAGATTAGGATTGATGTTCTAAAGAGACTAGCTAATGCCAATAACCCACTGTCTTACTCGCAGTTGCAAAAGGAAGTGTTGAAAAACGAAAATTCCTCAGTAAACTTTTCGTTTCACCTTAATGCACTAAAAAAGTGTAGCTTAATTTCGAACCAGGAAGAAGGGTATTTGATTTCGAAGTTAGGAAAGTCAATTCTCGATAGCATCTTGGCAATTGAGCACGAGATAAATAAGGAAACTAAAACCATAATGATCCGTACATCAAAATATTCTAAAGAACCATTTGATGTAAGGAAAATCGAGAGTTACCTACAACGTGAGGGAAAATTAGAGAGTTATTTGGCACGAAATATCGCAAAAGAGGTTAAACAAAGATTATTAAGAACCAAGATTGAATACTTAACCGCTCCACTTATGCGCGAATATATCAATGGAATTTTACTTGAGAAAGGATTAGAAGAAGTTAGACACAAATTAACTCGTCTTGGAACTCCTCCATACGAAGTCTCTAAATTATTCTCAAATTCCTCTATTACTCCAGAAAGTTTAATTCATCAATTAGGATCGGATGTTTCTGAACAATATCTATTGTTGAACTTACTTCCTAAGGAATTAGCAGATCTCTATTTATCTGGACAAGTTTCGCTAATACACCTTAATTCTTGGAGCACTAGACCGCTAGCAGTGTGTTTAAATTCCGATAAAATCTTCGATTATTTATACAAACAACATAGCATAAGGCAAACTTCTAACTTAAATTTCAGAGAGGTAGTGGAAATTATAAATGATTTGGGGTTACTACTAACGAGATTGAGTTTACAATTTTCAGGAGATATATTTTTAAGGAAGTTTCAATCTTCATTTTTAAAATATTTTGAAGGTTTACCATATGAGGAAACAATTTCTATTGTGCGAATTTTGTTAAAATCGATTAGACCAGCATTTTTTGATAATCATGTGGTACATCCTCGTCTATCCTTTGAATTTAACGCCGTTAACAACGCAGGAACCAAAGTGGCAGATTTTACTCTTGAAGAGATATTCAATCGTGCTCTAACTAACTTGAATCTTGTACAAAATCCCAATTTTGTTATGGATTACTCTCAAAATAATTTTTTAGAGGCTTCTGCAGATTTTATCAAATATAGAGCGAGTGAAGGTATAGGTTATGAAAATCTTCTTTTCTATGATGGAAAATCATCTAATTCAATAAATTCTTACAATGTAAAAACCAATTATGAGTCCTTCTTCGATGATTTTGAAGATATATTAATTCTTGATACAATTTTCATAAATCTACATTCTATTTCCGAAAGTTCCGCGCAAGATGACGGATTATTTCTAGAAATATTGAGAAAAAGAATTGAGGATGTAATCAGATTATTTGAGTTGAAAACTAAGTTCCTAAAAAAAAGAGAGTATCCGCGAACATATGGTAATATAATTTACACTGAGGAGCGCGAAGAGTTTCTTGAAACATCTGTAAAAGCTATAAGTTTTATGAATTTAGATTCAGCAATAACTTATCATTGTGGAATTGCGCCTGATTTAACCGAAAATAGTGAGCGATTTGCGGTTAAAGTTTTAAAATTCATGAAAAATACAATAAAAGATCAGTCCCGAGAAGAGAGGGGATTGTACCTGCTTTGCCAGCCTCATGAAGGAAATTTGTCAAACATGTATAGCTTGAATCAAACTTCACATTTAGTAAACCCTAAAGATGCATTTCGATTGATTAGATCTAAAACTAGTTTATCACTCGACAGGCAAATAGAGTTGTATAAAAAATTTGAAAAATACATAAATGGAGGGTCAATATTTCAGCCAATTTTTAATCCGGAAATATATAAATTCGAAAATCTTTTCGAAATGTTAATTAACGCCCATGTAAGAGCATTCAAATTAAATTTTATAAATAATTAAGTATTCGCAAGTAGTTCTGCGAGAATTGCTTTTCTTAAGTGAAGTCCGTAATTCATCTGTTTGAAATATATAGCTTTATCTTCGAATTTGTCTACTTTGTCTGAAATTTCATTGACCCGAGGAAGCGGGTGCATGATTTTAAAGTTATCTTTGGTCCTATTAAGGTCCTCTTCTTTAAATATATAAAAATTCTTTACTCTTTCGTATTCTTCCATATCTACAAATCGTTCTTTTTGAATTCGTGTCATGTATAGCACATCTAAAATGTCCAAAACTTCCCGATATTTTGGAATTTCCTTGAATTTAACTTGTTTCTGTTGGAGGAAGTCCCTCTCACGGTTTCTCATTTGTAAGAGCTCTGGACTGATAAAATAAATGTTCACATCATAGTTTGACAGTAAAATAGATAGTGAATGAACGGTCCTTCCATATCTTAGATCTCCTACGATACCAATATTGAGGGAATCTATCTTTCCTAATTCTTGTTTGATTGTAAACAAATCCAATAGAGCTTGTGTTGGATGTTCTCCACTGCCAGATCCTGCGTTAATGATAGGGACTCGCGCAAATTTTGCTGCTAATCTCGTCGCACCTTCCAATGAATGTCTAATGGCGATACAGTCGCTATAATTTTGAACCGTTCTTATGGTATCTGCGAGAGTTTCACCCTTTTTAGTGGAAGACACTTCTGCGGAATGGAAACCAATCGTATTTCCACCTAATCGATACATTGCTGATTCAAAGCTTAATCTCGTTCGCGTTGATGGTTCAAAGAATAATGTCGCTAATATCTTTCCTTTTAGTAAATCAGAAGTTTTAATTGACAGCATCTTGTCAGCTTTATCTAATATATAATCGATATCTTCTCTAACAAAGTCTTTTGCACTAATTATACCCTCTTCTCTAAACTTCTCTCTAAACATTATCTATTATATCTTTTTTGATAGAGTATTTTTATTAAAATAGGATCAAAAGTATTAAAACATTTTTTATTAACGCACGATTTTGGATTGAAATTAGCCATACAATAAAATTTTTAATTTATAAATGATATTCAAGTATAACATACTTAACTAACGATCTCTGTGAGTAATGAAGTTAAAACTCACTGATCTTTTTCTCGGCAGAGACAAGTGCTACTAGCACTTGCGAATTTTCGGGTTCTTCTATAAACTTTAACATCCATCCGTAGTTCAACCATATGATAATGGGAGCAATGAGTATATATCCGAATATTGCGTTCCACCACAGAAAGAATGGTATGCTAAGTAACGCGGGTATAGCTAGCGCGACTACTACTTTCCAATACCTAATAATCCCAGATTCTGTGTAGATATTGTAGTACAAATCGCCATCGTCGTTTACCGCGTGAAATGTAATTCTGGTAAGTTGAAGAGAGGTAAGGGTAATAGCTTCTTCGTTTGGATGGTAAGGTAGTTCCTTTTTTCTAACTTTCGCGCCTTTAATACCCTCTAAAAACGCGTGGTAAAATTCTTTGAGCTTGTCGCCCTTTCCCTTTAGCTCGATATAGTCTTTTTTTCCCATGTCTTTTCACTCTAAAAAATAGGTCAATCTATATGTTTAATGGTTGCTCACCTTATTTAAATCCTTAGAGATGGTAGGATCTATAATTTCGCGGTATAATGGTAAAGAAACAAATTTAGCGTCGAATTCAACCAGTTTAATTGCTTACTCTTATCAAGAAACACGAACAGGAAAAAAGGAAAATAACTATATAAGAAAAAAGAGTTAAAAAAATCCTTCTTTATTATATAAATCCTCCCTCACGCAGAGGGTTAAGGCGATCGCACTCAGGACAATTCTGGTAATCTGCTTCGAGATTATCCCTATAGCAGTAAGGGCAGTACACTACGCTGTCCGTTGCCGCCATTTTTAAAAAGTCGTTAAGTTGGTTAAGCGTTAATTTGTAGGGACTCATGTTAGAACCTTACCTCTCCCGCGTCTAATTAAGGATATCATTACCAACCAAAACAGTAAGCTAATCGTGGATTTGTTAAGTAGTACGAGCATTATATAATTTCCCTCCTTTCTGCGTGGTACTGGAACGGACTTACCCTCTCTTTTCTCTCGTTAACCCACTTCTCTTCGCATTTGGGGTCGCAGAAGGGGTACATCAAGTAGAGGTGGTGGATCACGAATCCACAATACACGAACCTTCGTTTGTTCTTTTTCATGTTCTTTTCCTCTTGTTTTCGTTAATTTGGGTACGATTTATAGTCGTGTACTAGTTATATTTGTGAGGAGAGCAAGGATTTAATGAATTTCTATCAAATCGCCACACGCGCGTAGTAGATGGTATTTACAAGGCGCTTGCAATATAATCCTATCAAATACATCCCTAGAGAAATTTTCAAACTCCCAAATCTGTCACAGTTGGAAATGCACGGTACTAAAGTAATACTTTCGGATTATCAAAAAAGAAAATACGATATGGATTTTAAAACGAAAAGAAAATTTTAAAACGAAAAGAAAATTTAAATATTTATGCACTTTCCTCGTACAATTAACAGATATTGCCCAAAATGTAGGACACACACAGAACACAAAGTTTCGACCTATAAGAAAGGAAAAGAACGAATGTTGAACCATGGACGCAGAAGACTTGAAAGAAAGAAAAAAGGATACGGTTCGTTTCCTAAAGAAATCTTCCACAAAAATGCTAAGATTAACAAAAAAGTTACTCCGATACTCGAATGTCCTCAATGTGGAAGTAAGCACTACACAAAATCGTACAGAGTGAAAAAGTTAGAAATACAAGCGTAAAGGATTTGATACCATGACGAAAAGAAGAAGCGAAAAAGATCTTATTCCACAACCAAGAAGTAGGTTTTTACGAGTAAAGTGTTTGAATTGTGGAAATCAACAAATAATTTTTGGGTGCGCTGCGACCGATGTAGGGTGTTTAGTATGCGGGAAAACGTTACTTCAATCCACTGGAGGTAAAGCCCGTATTTTAACTAAGATTTTAGAAGTATTAACCTAATTCGAATAGCAATTGCTTTAACAATTTCTTACATCCATTTTAAATTCTCTCCCTCGAGATAGTGATCTATTTCTTGATCAAATTAATTGATCTTGCAAAAGGTTTATATTAACAAAGAACAAACTATCACTCAATCGTATTAACAATTGGGGGAAATAACTATTTCAGAAAAGGAAATAAACAAGTACGGATTGATTGTGCTAGGAGCAGGGATGACCGGTTTGAGTTCCGCTATAACTTGGGTGCTTCATCACGATTTAAAGAAAGAACCGGTATTGCTTATTGAAAAAGAACCTAAAACAGGAGGTTATGTAACATCGTACGAACGCGAGGGTTTTGTGTTTGATACATGCCAAATGTTACCAAATATCTCTGAAATTCTCGACTTTTTAGGAGTAGAGGTAGAATTAAAAAAGTTTAAAGGTTACTACATGAGAATATTCATTGTAAATCCTAAGACAGAGGAAATAAAAGTATTAGAGCTACCCTCTGGAGTAGAAACATTCAAAAAAAGTTTAATGGAAAAATATCCTCAAAATTCAGCTCAGATTGAGAAGTTTCTTAACTACTCTAGGGACATGTATTTAGAACTGTTTAAATTAAAAGTCGAACCAAAGGTCTTAGATATTCTAAAACTGTTATTTACTTGTCCAAAAATTATAAAAAGCTCATCAAAAACCTTTAAAGAGTATTTTGACCAATTTGGAATAACAGAATCCGAGGTTATTGAGATTTTTAACGTTTTTGCGGACTTTAGTGCGCTACCATCAGAACAAGTTTCAGCGATTGTGCCGATTTCTGCAATGAATTCTCTCTTAGACGGAGCTTACAGAACGAAACTTGGATTTATTGATTTCTCAAACAAACTAGAACAGCGATTCGAAGAATTGGGTGGCGAATTGAGGTTGGGTACATCGGTAGCGAAAATTTTGATAGAAGATGATAAAGTAATTGGAATTGAACTTAACAGCGGAGAGAAGTTATACTCTGATTACGTAATCTCTACAGTAGACACTATGTTTGCCATGAAAACATTAATTGGGTTGGATAAAATAAGAAAAATTGATGAGAAATACGCAAATAAGATAGAATCAGTTAAAATGTCAACCTCATCAATGAATATTAGTCTTGGATTGGACGATAAATTGGATTTAGAGGATTTAGGATTGGATTGTGGCTATAATGTTATCACAACTGGAGGAGACACCTACGATCGGTTATTTGACGAATATGAAAAGGGGAAAATCGGATTTACTGAGGAACGATTTCACATTGGCGTAATTTGTCCTTCTTTAACTACTGGCGGTCAACCAAACATTACAATAAGAATTACACCAATGGCATTAGCTGATTGGGGTGAACTGCATGAAAATAACCGAGATGAGTATAATGCAAGGAAGGAAAACTGGGGTAATTTCTTCATTGATCTCGTTGAAAAATACTTAATACCTGATTTAAAAAACCACATCCTAATAACAGATATTTCTACACCCGCTACATACGCGCGATATTCTGGATCTCCTAGCGGGGCGATCTTTGGTATGGCTCCTTACACTGATAATTTCGGACGGACGCGCTTAAAGATGCGAACACCCATTAAAGGTTTGTTTAATCCTAAATTCGTTCACGGGGTATTTGGATCGCTTCTTGCGGGAATTCAAGTGAACGACATGATATTGAATAATAAGATAATGGGCGGAAATGCTAGATTAGGGATTAAAGATTAAATATTATCTTAATTTTTTTGTTTAACTTTTCCGGGCTATCACCATAATATGAGGACTTGCACCGATAAGAGAGGTTTCCTTCTCAATTTGTCTCATAAAAGTTAATAATAATTCACTTTTTTCAGAATCATTAAGGTAATCTCCTATATTACCTAATAAGTCTAACAGGCTTTCAATTGATAATAATTCAACTGACTGGAATCCTGCATCAATGTGCTCTTGATATAATTCATTTGGATGATGAAAAAAAGAGGTTGTAAAATAATGAGTTATATTAGTGGGATTTCTATGCTGCCCATTTATAAGATCTTGTTTTACAATAGGAAGAAACTTTTCATCAAGAATATTTCCCGTTTGAAACCCATCTATTAGAGATGCATACCTAGATATCCCTACAGAAAAAAGTATTCCTCCGGGTTTTAACACTCTGTATGCTTCTTTTAATGTACTTTCTCTATCTTCCTTATCGACCAAATGATATAAAGGTCCAAAGAGTAGAATACTATCCGCAAAATGATCTGGAAAATCTAATTGACGAGCATCTCCTAATATGATGCCTTTTAATTTATACTTAGTTAAATTATTTCTTTCCTTGGTTTTAGTAATATGAAGAGGAATAATATCAATTAAGTAAACATCATAATTGAGTTCTGCTAGCTTGAAAGAATAAACTCCCGTTGCACCCCCTATATCTAGAACAACTGCCGGAGGTTTTGGGAGGTATCGTTCCAATATATCCAGCGTGCGAACCTTTTCTAACTTATTAGAGTCAAGATCTAAACGTGTATCTTCGAGTCCTTTGTTATAATAATTCTTAAATCTCTCTTCATCATCCAATTTTATTAGCCTCTCTAAGTTAAAGTATGATAGGATGGGCCTATACATTAACTTAACTCCCGCTTAAATGACTGGAATTTCAAATCTTTATTTAAAGATTTTAAGTGATAAATCGTTAAGAAGTATATTCGTGAAACGGTTCTTTCACGAAAATTTTCCAACATAAGTGTGACATTTTTTTCCAACAAAAAAAACAAATATTAGCAAAAATCCAAAAACCGAATTGAAAAAAAAACAGAAACTATAGAGTTGAAGATATTTCTTAATTAAATTGTTTTTTACAACTAGAAACTAGTTGTGAACGATCGAAAATTCATTTAACTATAGAAATTAGTTATTGAGTCATGAATCAACGAATAAATCTATTAAAAAAATTATCTGATAAGAAAAAAATAGAAATCTTGAGGAAAAATTGGATGTCACAAGATGCAAAATCTCAAATGGCTATCGTAAGCGAGTTTGGTTGGGAAAAAGGGAACAAAATAAACAAGCAAGTTATTGGAGAGATGGGTAAAGTAATGATGTATCGCTTTAAGAATGCATTAGATGTAAAAATTATCAAGAATCCCGACGATTTGATAAATCTCATCTCAACTATGGTGGAATTTTATTATCCTCCACCGAATATGGTGTATGAATTTGAAAAGATATCAGACTGCCAAATACTCGCTATTGTAAAAAAGTGCCCTATTATTGAGCAAGTCAAAAGCATTGGAGTATCTGATTTTTACGAATGTGGATGTTTTGAGATGAGAAAAGGATGGTACAAAGCTCTAAAATTAAAAGCAAAAGAGGAATGTTTAGCTTGTATTAAACAAGGAGAAAGCGAATGTAAAATTATGATAGATGTAAGTAAATGGAACGAATAACTATTCCTATGATTTTGCGTAAGAGGAGTACACCAATATGATTTTACACGCATATATAATTGCTCCTATCGATAATCATAATTTGCTCATAAGGCAGATAATATTAAAATCAAAAACCTAATATTCGCGCCAAGTGAACTTACACTTAACACACCGAAAGAAAGAAGTACTGGGTTCGTCAGCGCTCCTCGTTTGTTCTTGCCATGCCTCAGCTTCGCTATGCTTACATTTAGGACATATTCTCGTAACTATAGGGTTTGTGCTAATTTTATCTTCTTCGGAAACAATGATAAGGTTCTTTTCTAACGCTTTTTTCTTCTTTTCGATTACCATTTTTTCATTTTCTTCATTGTTTTCATACGGTGCCTGATACCCACATCTACAAACCAAGTACATCTCTCCGTCTAATACTTGTTTTCTTAAAAGATTGGAACAATCCGGACAAAATTCAACCATTTTCAGGCAAAATCTTCAAAATTTTATAATTCAAAATAATTTTCGGTGATTAAATAAATTTTGGTTTCGAAATAATCGAAAAATTATAAGATATCTCGACAATATAATCACAAAATAAAGTATTCTTTATTAAATCGAGCCATTATCCATGAAAACCACTGAATTTATCATATTTTTAGGGACGGGAGATTTGGAGTTGCTGTGAATTTTTACGAAAATATTCTTCAGTTAAGCTTGTATAAAGACAAAAAATATGTAAAATTTTTACTGTATCCCCTTCATATGTCGAGGAACCAAAACTTACAGAGAAATTTAACATATACCACTTTTTCATAAGGGGATCCAAACGGGTACCTTATAGAATTTCAGCGGTTCTTGGATAAGTAGCATAATAATGCGTTTATAAGTTGTAATCCTTTTTTAACTCGTACAATCTTTTGTAATAATCAAAGTTCAATCCTTGCATTTCTTGCACGAACTCGGCTATTACGATTTTTTCCCCGCTCGGTTTAAAGTTTAAGTCTCCAAAAACATTTACTAAATCCCCTACTTTATGAGGAAAATCCACATTTACAATTACAACCGTGATTTCTCCAGTACGATCATCTAAAACAAACGATTTATTCGGAGTAATATCCTTGACATATCCTGTAATTTGAATTCTCTCGTCGTCATTTGTAAGGTCTTTTATTATTCTTTGAATAGAATGTTTAGGTTCTCCAGACATGATATGAGAATGGTTTCAGAATCTCTAAGGACTCTTTTGATATTAATTTAAATTAAGGTTTACTATAAATATTTAATTCGAAAAGTAAAAATAACTGTTATTAAAACCTTAATATTAAGTTTAATAAACCACTCTCTATACAACAATATTATTATCAATTTTATTGAAAAATACCGCTGGTTAATTAAAAATGAGCTTTACTTTAAAATTAGAAAATAGTCGGATTTTAAAAGGAATCGTAGAAACATTAGCTACTATTATCGACGAGACAGAGTTTCATGTTACTCCAAAAGAATTCACAATTACTGCAATGGATCCTTCTAGAATATGCTTGCTATCGTTAAAAATGAAAAAAGAACATTTTGATGAATATACTTGCGATAAAGAATCTAAAGTTGGGTTAAATTTGGATGACCTCGATAAAATCCTAAAGCGAAGCGCTTCTAACGACTCGATTGAAATGAATTTCGAGGAAAAAGATCAGAAGATTAAGATCAAAATGAAACGAGAAGGGTCCTCTAGAACTCGAACATTCAGTTTAGCCCTTCTTGACATAGAAATGGAAGAAATTCCCATGGAAAATTTACTTGGTTTAGAGTATTCTTCGAAGTGGGTAATTGATTCTGAATTTCTAGTGGAAGCCATTAAAGACGCGGAAATATATTCAGAAATATTAAATATAAAAGCAGTTGAAGATGCAGGGTTAGTTTTCAACTCTACTGGCCAAATTGGAGAGATGGAGTATCAATTAGGACTTGAAGACTTAATCGAATCAAATATCGAGGAAACATCCACCGGAGCATACTCGCTTACCTTTCTTAAGGGAATATTAAAGATATCCTCAATAACTGAAAAGCTCGAGATTTCGTTGAAAACGGATCATCCCCTTAAAATGATCTTTAATTTGCTAGAGGGCGGTGAATTAAGCTATTTCTTGGCTCCCAGAGTGGAACAAGAAGAAGATTTCGATGATGACGACGAATTAGATGAATTTTAACTGAATCTTACTAAGTCTTCCTACTCATCTTCTTTATATCGTTCTCTTCTTTAAAGAACTTAGCGTGTGATTTAATACAAAATTGGAGGTACTATTTCTTGACCATTGAAACCGATTTGGAATTAGTTCATAAATACCCTTGGTTATCTTCTTTGAAAGTTTATTCTTCAGAATTTTCAGAAAAATCTCCAATTGAATTTATAGATGAGGTATTTTCGGGTACTGATAAGGAGGATTTAAAAAGTAGGATAATTAGTGTATTTGAATCATCCTTCGATAATTTCGAGACTATTGTTGGTTATAAGTTTGATGAATTGAACATTAAATTATACCTTTTAATTAAGATACTGCTCTATGTAATTAACGATAACAGAATTGTTAACAGAGTAGCAAACTTGTATTCTAAAATCAACTACGATAAATTAATTGGAGAAAATGACTATAATGTCTACTCGATCTGCGAAGATATGGAGCTTCAAATAGAGTATAGCGAAAATCCTTGGATATATGGAGAATACTTTTATAAGGATCAGAAAGAAACTTCATCAACTAATTTTCGAGTTTTTTTCAAAGATTATCTAAAATTGATCGCAAATCTCAGGGACGACTACAGGAGACTTGTTAATAATTCCTTAAAAGAGGGATTTGTGTATATAAGCAAAAAGTCATTGCTTAGGTTAATCCAAGAATTTATTCGAAACAAAATTATTGGTGAAAAAAAAACCGATCCAAAGCAAGCTGAAATGCTGAGAAATGCCCTACTTAAAAATAACGATTTTCGAGAAATTTACGATAAAATAGTCACTACATGGAACTCCAAAAAAGAAGAATTTGGCCAATTCAATCAAATTGACTATGCTGCAAAAGACTCTGATTTTCAACTTTTTCCCCCGTGTATGAAAGAAATTTTAAAAAAAGCAGCAGACGGAGTAAATTTACCTCATATAGAGAGATTAGTTATTCTATTTTTTCTGCACGCACTAAATGTTCCCGAACAAAAAATTACTGATATTTTCTCACCAATGCCTGACTTTGATAGAGATAAAACCGAATATCAAGTCAGGTTTGCTAAAGAAAAAGGTTACACTCCCCATTCATGTGAAACATTAAAGACCTACGAGTTGTGTATGGCTGAAAAATATAAAGAAGATTTATGTTTAAATGGATACTATTCCAAAAAGTTGGAGGAACAAAGAAAAATATCGCACCCTTTATTTTATTTTCAATTTCAGAGTTATCAAAAATCAAAAGGAAGAAAAACTTTGTCTGAGAAAAAATGAAGACGCACACATTCTTAAAAAGAATTTTTAGGGCTTACTACTCCAAAGAAGATATAATACTTCCCGAAGTAAAGTCTCTACGCAATAGAGAATGTGGGTTCATTCCTTGGGATAAACAGATAATGATTAGACATATGGAATTCTCCACAATTGAAGAATATAAGAAATTCTTAATCGATATGGGTCCCAGGCACTGCTATGTAAGTGGAGCAGATTACAAAAACCCTGGAAACACAGAAATGAATGCCAAAGGGTTCTTAGGATGCGATTTCTTAATTGATATTGATGTGGATCATTTCTATACACCTTGTAAAGACACCCACGATTTTTGGTACTGTAAAGAATGCGGAGAATCTGGAAAGGGAATGAAAACCTCATGCACTAATTGTAAATCCTCTAAATTAAGCTCATTGAGTTGGATATGTGAGGAATGTTTAGATATTGCTAAAAATGAAATAAAAAAGCTCGTATATGATTTCTTATCCACTGATTTCTTAGTAAACGAGGAGGATATACAAGTAGTGTTTTCTGGACACCGAGGTTATCACCTGAAAATTTCTTCAGATGTGTTTAGATCTCTTAAATCAGAAGAACGACGAGAAATAGTTAATTATCTTTCTGGTGAAAACTTATCTTTAGAAATTATGGGTTTAAGAGAAGTGGGAGGATTTATCTACGGATTTTCCAAGAGAAATATTGGTTGGGCTGAGAAAATAATCACTAAGATAGAACAAATATTAACTACATATACGGATACGGAGCTTACTGAGTCTTTAAAAAGGATAGGGTTTAGCAAGAACTACATTTTAAGTTTTGTTAATTCTAAAGATGACTTTTTAAAGGTAATTCAGGGTGATTCTTATAATATTTGGAGTATTGAAGGATTTTCGTTGAAAAATTGGACAATTTTTCTTGATCATATAGTATACATAATTGGGGTTAAAATCGACCAGCCAGTATCAATAGATTTACATAGATTAATCCGATATCCTGGAACATTGCACGGTAAATCGGGATTTAAAGTTCAGGAATTAGAACTCGGTGAGCTTGAAGATTTCTCTCCCTTAGACGAGTCAAATGAACAATTAGACCCAATCGTCTTTGCTGGGGAATCTACTCATAAAATCCAAATTATAGCACAAACGGTTCCCGTCACAACCTTTAAAGGACAATCTTTCGGACCGTACTTCAAGGACGAAATAATCTCAGTCCCTAATCATGTGGCAATATTTTTATTATGTAAAGATGTTGCAAGACTGTTGTAACAAATAAAAAATAATATGTGCTCTATACTAGATTATACTTCCATTTTATTCATATTGCAATGAACATTAGCGACAAATATCTCGAATTGTTCACGTGTTGGAGAGATGAGTTCGAACGCACCGATTTAACGAAGTTCACGGATGCTCAATACACACAGGTTCAAAATTACATCGAATCATTCAAGAAATCGAGTTTAAAATTCACTGAACCAGTGCAAAAGGATGTCGTGAAATCGTACATAGATAATTTGGAGTTCTTGCTGGAAGATTTATTAAAAATACGGAAGGTAAAAATCCTCAACCTCGCTCTATCCCTTAACGACATAGATTTCGACAAACTAACGGAAGCCGAGAAATTGCTTTACGAAAATTCGGTCATCGCCGTTAAAAGCTACAATAAACTCAAGAATATAGCGTTATTAGACGGTACGATTTTAAAATCGCTAGAATCTGCGCAACCAGATACGGAGATTGACGAGATATCCACGCATAACGGTCACACACCTTCAGATTTATTGGGACACGATACAACAGAAGAAGTAATTGAAAAGGAAGAATCTATTTCGTATTTGTTAATTCGTTTTCTTAAAAAAACCCCTCCTTTAGTTGGTTTAGATCTCATAAATTACGGACCCTTCGAGAAAGAAGATATTGCTTTAATTCCGTTAGAAAACGCAAAAATTTTAATTAGCGAAAACCAAGCAGAAGTAATTGAGCTTTAATTCAATTTCTTAAATTTTTCTTCAAAATTTTCCTTGAAATACTGACGCCTAAATTTACCGTACTTGTCTGTTAGCGAAAATTTGGGAGGTTTAGGATTGATTAACTGACCGCCACAAAATCGACATTTGCTATCTGGATTAGCAATACCATATTCTTGGCATTGTTTGCATTTCATGAGGTATTTAGTCATATTGCTAATGATAGTACAGCTTAATTAATCTCTTACGAATTCGAAAGTCGCGTTGTATTTATTGGCTTTTTTCTCAATTACTTCTAGTACTTCGGAAAGGATGTTTTCGGCATCCAAGTAATCTTTCGAAACAATTTCCAACCTATAATAAGGAGCAGCTATGTAAGATATCTTTAAGTTTCTCGTTGCCTTTTTAACGGGAAGGATGTTTTTCGCTTCTAACAAAATATCTTTTATTTTTTTTATCCCATCTCCACTCGAAAAAGAAAGCTTTATCCTGCCAATAATATCAACCGTGGAAACTTTCACATTCTCATCCACGATTTCGATAAACTTCTGTTTAATTTGGTTGGAAATGGAGTCAATATTACTAAGTAATTCCTCCCCATTTTCCTTCAACTCATCTATCGTTTCTTGATAATTGTCGTTAAACATTTCCAATAGGGGAAAACCGATCTTGTCGTATGCTTCGTCCAAATTCATAGTTACTCCCTCAATTTCAGTAAGAAATTGTAGTAAATTCTCATATTTAAGAGCGTACTTCCACTCTTTCATTCGATTATCTCGCTGTACGGAATTGGTTCTTCTGTATGATAAATCTATGTGCCCCTTACTTGGATCGACGCGAATAACTCTTAGTACGATTCTTTGGCCCACTCTTACGAAGTTTCGGATGTTTTTAATCCATCGCGACGAAATTTCAGAGATATGCAACATACCTCTTGCGCGTTCCTCAGATGCTAATCCTTCGTAGTCCAGTAAATCCACATATATATACTGATTTAGGATGTCTGCTACTTTCCCGACAACAAATTCTCCTTCCCTCGGAAATTTATTACGACTTTTTACCATATTTCCTTATTATCGCTTTTCGAGTTCGTTTGTAAAAGTATTAATATTATAAAACTTCAATAATTTATTATTCTTTTTATATTATACTCCCTAAAACTCTAACCTATAGTTTTTTGCGAAGCATTTCTTAATACAAGATTGAGATCATCCTTATTCACACATTACAAGTGATTACCAATACCAAATTGGATTATACATTTAAAATGGGCTAAAAAATTAGAAATACCTGAGAAAATCGTTAATATTGTTAACACAGTGATCGATTACGGCGTGATTTGGCACCATAAGCCCGAGTTTTTGCTCCAAGAGCAAGCCAACATAAAAGGCAACATTTACTACGAGCTTAAATACTTCTACGATAAAGACCCCGAGACCAAACAATTTCTGAAAGCGGGATTAACGCATTACATTTTGGACTTTTTCCAAGAAACTCGGGAAGACATCTCAGATATTGATAAAGTGTTCGAGAAGTGCCTTATGAAGAAACTATTTCCTGAGATAACAATTGGAGAAGGCCAAAAAATTAACATTAATAGCGAAATTGAGGAAGTGTTCAATTTATTACGAGAAAATTCAAAAGAGCTCATTCTTGATTTGAAAGGATTTTACTCTCAAATTGCGTAGCAATACGATAATATAATAAGAAATTGTTAATAATTAGTAGAAAATTTGGTCTCATCAGCGAAATTACCTTAGTTATGTTGATGAGGAGAGTTACAAAGATAAGAAATATCTATCTCTTGTACTTTTAAATGAATGATACAATTCTCTCAAAAACATTTCGATATCATTTTCGCTAATAAAGTAATCAATTTCAATGGCGAAGGGTTGTCCCTCGTAGACGTCCATAAGTGTATACCCCATGTCGTGACGATAAATACCGTGAAAATCTGATATCGGGACTTTATTCAAAGCTAACTCTATAGCTTCTGTTAACATGTATAATTCTTCATCATTAAAAAAAAATCAAATGGACTACAATTGATTATGGTTTCAAAATCTTCTGGAAATATTTTACTTCCTGATATATCCGTGTATTTTTTCCAAGCTCCTAATGCGGTACCCGATTGGCCGAAATAAAACATAGCAGGGAAAATCTTATTATCGGGAGTTTGTACAAGTACCCACACATCAGACATTCCCTCTCTATCACCAAATTCTAAGGACGGGAGGAAGTTTTAAGCGTGCCTCCAAGGAGCATGTCTAACCGTTCATCATATAATAAAAGACCATCTAGTTTTTTTTTTCTCCATAGAAGAGAACCGTATTACGAATTCTTTATAAGCACCGCTCCGCAAAGTTTACTCGTGCGATAAGATACTACATAAGAATCACTCGTATGAAAAGGATCTCTAAAAGCAAATCCATACCCATTGTACCCTATTACACCGTGTTTTAAATTGTCGACACCTTCCGAAGCAAGGTTCATTAAATCAACTAATCGAGATATTTTCACTATGAAAGCATATGCTAATAAGATTAATTAATTTTATCTCTCGCCTTAATGGATATTAATTTATAGTAAAAAATTTAAATTGGATAACATTAGAATTGATACCAATCAATTTAATTTTGATAAAACACACAAAAAAAATATATTAAAAATTAAAAATAGCATTGGAAAGTGAAAAAACATGCCCACTGAAAAACCACATTTAAATTTAGTAATTATTGGACATATAGACCACGGTAAAAGTACAATGATGGGTGCTTTACTCATCAAGACTGGAGCCGTATCCGACAGAGAAGCCAGAGAGCTAGAAAAATTAGCTAAAGAATACGATCGTGCATCTTGGTCATATGCATTCGTATTTGATAAGTTAAAAGAAGAACGACAGCGTGGAATTACAATAGATCTTGCGTTTAGAAAATTTGAAACCAAATCTAAGTATTTCACGATTATCGACGCTCCTGGACACGCAGATTTCGTTAAAAACATGATTACTGGCGCTTCTCAAGCCGACGCAGCGGTGTTAGTAGTTTCTGGTAAGAAAGGTGAGATGGAGGTTGGAGTGGCTGCCAACGGCCAAACTCGAGAGCACGCCTACTTAGCCCAAACTTTAGGCGTTAAGCAATTAGTAGTCGCTATTAACAAGGCCGATAACTACGAGTATAGTGAGGAGCGTTTCAATGAATGCAAACAAGCAGTTTCCGATTTGCTAAAAACAATTGGTTTTCCCGTTAAGAAAATCAAATTCGTTCCTACCAGCGGTATGACAGGAGATAATTTAACCGATGTTAGCGATAAAACTCCATGGTATAAAGGACCATCGTTAATCGACGCAATCGATGAGTTTGTCATTCCCGATAAACCAACTGACAAAGCTTTACGAGTACCTATCCAAGATGCTTATAAAATCAAAGGAACTGGAGTGGTTCCCGTAGGTCGAGTAGAATCGGGAATTCTCAAGAAAAACGACAAGATTGTCATCATGCCTACGGGATTTAAAGGAGAAATTCGAAGTATCGAAATGCACCACGAAGAAATTCCTCAGGCAGAACCCGGAGACAACATCGGGTTTAGTATTCGGGGTATTACTATGCAAGACGTTGGACGAGGAGACTGCTTGGGACATCCAACTAGTGTACCAACGGTTGTTACTCCAAAAGGCAAGTGGACCGGTCAAATCATCGTGATTTGGCACCCTACTGCGATCGCACAAGGTTACACGCCCGTAGTTCACGCCCACACCGCCCAAGTTGCAGCAAAGTTCACCAGTCTTTTGAAGAAATTAGATCAAAAAACTGGAGCGGTCATCGAAGACAATCCTAAATTCCTAAAGCGAAACGAATCTGCCATCGTCGAATTACAACCTATTAAGAAATTGTGCATCGAAAAGTATACAGATTTCCCTGAAATGGGTCGTTTCGCCGTACGGGATATGGGGAGAACCGTCGCTGTAGGGATAGTAAAGGAGCTCGAAACTGGCGAGTAAATCTTTAACCGATTTAATTTTTTTATATTCTAACTATTTTATTGTTACCTCTTTTTGTAATTCCAAAAGAAAATTTCAACTATAGCATTTGTTAATCAAATTTGATTCAGTTGAAGCTGTAGATAAAACACTAAGTGTAAAAAAAACACTAAAAAGGATAGGAATATTTCATAAAGATAAGAGATACGATGTATAAACAAACTTAATATTATGAATCCAAATAGATATAAAAAACAATTAGAAGAACATTATAAGGAGATATTGAACCTTATTCCTTCGATCCAAGAAGCTACGCTAAAAGCGTTGCAAAGAATAAGAAACTTTCATGGAGAAGATAAAAGTTGGGTAAAACAAAAGGCCTCACTCTACAATAATATATTTGATATTATTCAAGGCAAGTGGAGCGTTGAGATTTATTTTACTTTAATGATATTAGAAAGTTGCGGTTTCAACGATCTTAAAAGATTACTCCCAAGAAGAAATGGTAAAGAGATTAATTCAAGAACTTTAACTGATCGTCTTCAATTTCTAGAGAAAAGAAGGGTAATTGCAAGGCATGTAATTACAGAAAGCCCAGTTAGAGTTAATTACGCGTTAACCGATTTCGGAAAAGAATCTTTCGCGTTATTGCTTCCATTTTTAGTTTATTCTATTCTCCCATCTAAAATAAAAAGAGAGTACCCAAAAATAGGTACGATGGAAGAACTTATCAGACAGTCAATAACTCAGGAAGCAGAATAATTTCAAAAATAGGAAAAAAAAGATTTACTAAATAGAATTTCGATGTTTTAGAATGAAGGGGCGTTAGAGTTTATTCTTAGATTCTACTCTGCTTTTCAATCCGTGTAATGCATGAACCATTAACTCGTTGTATTGTGCCTTAATGAAATACTGCTTAAAAAGAAGGCGTCCCAAAGCCCCAAGCTTACCAATTCCCTTATTTTTTAATACAAACGAATACCGCCATTTGACATGAGTAGAGTTTTTAAACGGAGCGAACCACCATTCTCCCCTAGCGTATTCGATGATTTTAGCAGCTTTTAGTGTGTAATTCCAGACTTTATATGAAAAATATTTGTTTGGAATGCATGTTGTCATTTCCTCTATTGCGCTATTGCCATCTTTAAGGCAAACAATTCTTCTATATCCCTCATCTTGATACGCTTTGTTATTAAGTGGGATAGTGGCTTGGACTGGTGGAAGCTGTAATTCTAATGGGGTATTCCTGAGGCTATAATAAACTTCTTCTATCGGAGCATCGATATTTATTTCCACTTCATTAGATACATATTTCGCATTATCGTCGACTATTGTCTCAGGGATCACTTCTATACCTTGTTGTATTTTTCTATACAGGTCAATACAAGCTTTCGGAATATTATCTAATTGAATATTCATTTTTTTATAGAATTGGACATTTTTGATATAACAAATTAAATCTCATATTTATAATAGAAAGAGAAAAATCATACATTAAGTAAGATTAATTACACCGTAAATATATATAAAAGTACACGGATCGAATTTTGTTTTGAATATTAATGGAAAGATTGATACTAAAATGAATAGTGGTAATGCAGAAGAGGAAAAAGCTAGTCACAGGCGAGTAAATCTTCAACTGATTTAATTTTTTTATGTTCCAACTATATTATTCTTAACTTTTTTTGTAATTCCAATAGAAATCTTAAACTGTGATATAACTAGTTTATTAAAGATTTAATTCTAATATTAATTTAATATGTTTCCTTATTGGAATTAAGAGATAGATAAATACTGAATACAGAATACATATGTTCGATGTTATAGTTATAATTACTCTTGAGAGAAGATTATTACCTCTGTATATCTTGGGGGAGATAAAAAGGATATTGCCTTCTTAATATTTTGGTTTGGAGCCAGCGATCTAATTTTCTCACAGTTTGAAAAATTTCCCACATATTTGCATCGCTTTTATAGTATTTGTAAATCTCTTGTGGTCTAATTGGAGAGATTTTGTGTTCGGAAGCTTCTTCTTGTAGAAATTTATTCGTAATGGCGATTAAACTAAGAATAAGACGAGGTAATTGCTCTTTATAAAAATTTGCGATCAAATCAATGATAACTCTCCGAAAATCATAGTATCTATCGACTGTATCTTGGAGAAATAACGCTTTAAGAAGCCATCGCAAAAAGGAAGGTGCACTTTTCAGTAATAATTCGGGTTCTATAGCTTCAATACCGTTTACTCTGAATAAAGGAGTACTAGTATCTAAATATTGAAGTTTCGTACTTTCATTGATTTTAGGATTCTGTGAATCATAATTTATTACGGCAAAATTCGAAATTTGTCCGTCTAATGCCACTTCGAATTTTCTACTCCGCATATTAAAGTCCCACACTTTTTTCACTTCTCTTAGGACAAGGAGTACAAGAAGTTTACACTCTTCTTCTGATACATGATGGATTATTTTATTTCCAACAGACTCTACATCAATCATTTCCTGAACGCAATAAAATTGGATTTTTTCCTGATCATCCTTGAAGGAAATTACATCGTAATCAGGTATAGTTAATCCGATTCGTTGAAGTAATTCATTATAAGTATTATACGCCCAAATATGTCTTTGAACTTGAAGATCGTTGTCAAAAATCGGGATTCTTTTATAAGCAATGTTTTGACCTTTTATGGAAAATACTAAACTAATTTCACCATATCCAAGAATCTTAATAGGAATTTTTCCACTCTCTGGGTGTAAGGTATCTAAGGTTTTTTCGAATTTCTTTAATAATTCAATATCAATGTTCATTTTGAAGCCTCTTTTTTCTTATGAAATTTGTATTTCTTTATTATTTTATTATTTATATGGATTTAAAACAAAATTATTTATTTTGAAGGGCATTTAAATGTTCTATACCTTTTCGAATTCTCTCAAGTATTTCATTAACATCTTCTTTTTGAACAATTAAGGGAGGCATAATGATGAGTGTATCCTTTTTATTACCGCAATAATTTTGTAATACACCTTCATGAATTATACTGATCATAGCTAATTGACTAAGCGTCTCATTTTGAAACTCAACTCCCCACATCAATCCTCTTCCACGCACTTCTTTAATTAGCGTTGGAAAATCGTTAGCGATCTCCTTTAATCCATTTCCAAATAATCTCCCCATGTCTTTTACGTTATTTAGAAATTTCGATTCTGATTGGATTTCCAGCATCTTATACGCCACCGCGCACCCAAGATCCGACCCTCCAGTCGTGGAGATATGGATAAAGGGATCCTCTCTAAAAATTGCTCTTTCTATTTCGGGTTTATAACTTGTACTTGATAAGGGATAAATGCCCGAACTCATTCCCTTCCCCAAAACCATAAAATCAGGTATTATTTTTTCATTTGGATATAATCCTCCATAAATTGCCCAAAATTCACCAGTTCTTCCAAGACCAGCTTGTACTTCGTCAATAATCATTAATGCACCGTTATCATCACAGACCTTACGGATTGCAGAAAAATAGCCTTCAGGAGCGATTAAAACTCCACCAGTTGCGGGAATAGTTTCGAGAATTACGCAAGCAGTCTTATCGTCTACTGCTTTTTTGATGGCTTCCACATTGCCGAAGGGAACTTGTTTAAAACCGGGGGGATTCCACATGAAATTATCCTTAAAATTGGGATCACCCGTCGCCAATGCAAAACCAGTGTGACCATGATATCCTCCAATCGCAGAAATGCATCCGTTCCGCTTAGTAAACGCAAACGAGAATTTGATTGCGGTATCTATAGCTTCCCCTCCGCTCACACCAAATGTAGTTTTGGTAATTCCAGGCGGCATTAATTCTGCCAATTTTTCTCCTAATAGAGCCCTCCATTCCGACAAAAGCATATGATCGCCGAGATCTAAGCCGGCATCCAGAGCGTCCTTCAATCTCTGAACTATTTCGGGGTTGTGATGTCCTAAATTGAAAACTCCGCCAGAAGATCGGCAATTTATCATCTCTAAAGGAGGTTCTCCAAGTTTTAAACCTTCTAAGGTTTTAAATTTGATACCATACCTTTCTCCGGGGATTACTCCAAATCCGAACCCTTTAAAAGTTCTAACTTTAGGGGCATTAATGTGTTTACTATATAGTTTTAAGATCTTTTTTTGAGGATGAGTCCCAATAAACTTTTTCATATATAATTTTATCATTTAGGGTTATAAAAATGCAAGCACATTTAATTCTATATTAAGAAATATTTACCACAGAAGTCAAAGCAAATAGGATCTTCAACCGATTTAATTTTTTTATATTCTAACTATTTTATTGTTAACTTTTTTTGTAATTCCAATAGAATTTATAACTGTGAAATACATAGGTTATTAAGGATTTAACTCAGATATTAAATTATTATTGTTTTCTTATTAGAATTTAGAGATAAATGATCATTGAATAAAAATGTTCGATGTTATAGTTTCTGGCGCTGGTCCGTCGGGATCAAAATGTGCAGAAGTGTTATCAAAAGCAGGATTTAAGGTCGCGTTAATTGAGCGGGATGTTAATTGGAGAAAACCGTGCGGAGGAGGGTGTAGTGGGAGGCTATATAAATATTTTCCACAACTTAAGAAGTTAGGCATCGTTAGTAAGCACAGCATTGAAATGTATTCAGCTGATTTTACAAAATTTGCTTACACCTACAAGAACGCTAAGGAATACTCTTTTGTGATGGATCGACTTGAGTTAGACAATCTCATGAGGAATGTTGCAGTGGATGCAGGCGCTCAATTGTTTGATAAAAGCTTATCTTATGATTTCGTTGTTAAAAGAGGGCAAAAACTTGGTGTTAAAGCGAAATCTAAATCGGGGACAAAAGAATTTCTTGGAAAACTGATCGTAATAGCTGACGGTATAAGTTCTAAATTGGCGTTAAAATCGAATTTAAGACCATCTTGGAATGTGCGTGACTTAGGATTAGCCAAATGTGCGATAATGGAGGGAAAAAATCATCTAGATGTTCACAGCGCCTACTTTTATTTTCAACCTTATTACGGTTACGGATGGATCTTTCCTATTTCTAAGAAGAGATTTAACATGGGAGTTATCACCTTTTACGAGGATAATTTGAATTACAATGTACACGAATTATTTAAAAAATTTCTAAATATGAAGGAAATTAGAAAAATGATTCCTACTTCTAATTATGTGCAGATATGGACTTCTGCGTTTCCAGAACCAGCTAATGGTGTAATGGAGAAATGTCTTTACAGAGATAATGTAATGTTAGTGGGTGATGCCGCAGGATTTGTTTCTCCGATTAGCGGAGAAGGTATATACGCAGCTGTAGTATCGGGTCAAATTGCTGCTGAGACTGCGTTAAACGCGCTAAAGAACGAAGAATACTCTGGAAAAGCACTAAAAAGCTATAAACTCCATCCAAACATCAAGAAAATCGTTCGTAATTACAAGTTAAAAAGGTCGTTCGCAGAATTCTTTTACGCTCATAAAGGAAACAACCTAAATGTATTGTTTAATTTGGCTGAGGAAGATCCAGAATATAAAAGAATTGTAGCAGACACATTTCTCTTCAATAAAATACCTCCAAAAGACTTTTTTTCTAGCCCAAAATTCACTAATTCTAAAATTCAAGCAGATTTGAGAGGTAATTCTAATATAGAATGAAAAAAAATAAACATTAAATGTTTTGAATTTATTTAATAGTCTCTCTAATGTTATCCAAAATTTCCCGCAATTTTGGATTATGTTCGTGGAACTTATCTAACTTTTCGCATGTGTACTCGTTGCAATACGCGCAATTCTCTAAACCTTTCTCCATTCCACAATTTCGTATTTCGCATGTACTACAATACCCGAGCTTTCTTTCAGAGTCCGACATGCATCCATCGCAGTTGATATCTTCGGGTTTCATTTCGAAACCAAACTGCTTCGACCATTGTTCTGCAAGGTCCCTCCTCTTAGTATCGTCGTCTTCTTTTGTTGCGATATACGCTGGGCATTCACCGCAAATAATTCCACAATATGACACTACTTTTTCCATTTAATTTCACCTAATTTTTAATTTGATGTTTGGTATGATTCATAAAAATAGAGTTCATTTATTCATAAGAACAGTAGTAAATTTTTAATTTTTTAAGTTAAAAACTTTTATCGCGATAGAAATCCTATTTACGATTTTCTTGTTTTTTAAGATATATATCATCAATCATTAAAATATCATTATCGTTATAACTATAACCAGTTTGACCGATTTAATGGGAAAATATATATAATATCTATTGCTATATATTCTATATACCTAAATTATATTCAGATGACTACTATATGGAATTAAGCAGTGGATTGTTTTATGAATTTTTAATATCCATAATTGTCTCTTTATTCTGTGGATTTTTAATCGGGATAGAAAGAACGAGAGTCTCCGCTCAGTATGGAGCAAGAGATCATATCTTTTTTTCTATTATTGCTACCTGTCTTATTATTCTATATGAAAGCTTTCTCCCAGAAGTTGGGATTTTTCTAGTAATCTTAGTTTTTGGAGTTATGTTGGTATTCCTTTTAATTGGTGCGGTATATAGGTTATTTAAAACAGATGAGCCTGGGTATACGACAACCCTTTCTATGATTCTAGCCATCATTGTAGGTATTTTAAGCTATTATCTTGCATTTCTTGCCATAATAATATCAGTTCTATTTCTTATTATCTTGTCTACAAAAAAGCAGTTCTACAAAATACAAAGTTTAAAGGATATTGAATGGACGGGAACCGTGGAATTCATCGCAATTGTAGTATTATTATTCATTTTGATTCCAGATAATATCTTTATTGCAAGTATTAATCTCAAGTCAATTGTAATCATCTTCATATCAATACTTGCAGTAAAGTATGTTAGCTATTTTCTTATTAAAAGTTCTAGGAAAATGAATATTTATTTTATATCAATTTTAGGAGGACTTGCTCACAGTGAAGCAACCACAGTTGAATTAGCTGAAGCCGGAGCACCATCTTCTTCAATTTGGTTAGTAATACAGACAATGTTAATGAGGATGCTAATAGTGTTAATTATAACTCCATTATTGTTGATTTACGCTTTATTTCCCATATTAATAACTTCCATAGTAGGTTTAGTTGGCTCTTTTTTAATATTAAGAAAAAAAGATATCACATTGGAATTTGCGAAAATAAAGAATCCCCTTTCAATAAGAGGTGCATTATTTTTTATTGGCACTTATGCTATTGCTGTATTAATCACTGTTCTTTTAAGTTTTATCCCATCAAATATATTAGCTTACTATTTTATAGTATTCGGAATCGGTTTACTCTCGGGGGGTGCGTCATCGCTATTTGTCGCAACTGCTTTTCTGGGAAACTTGATAAATCAAGGAAACGCATTATTAATGCTATCAATTGGATTTTCTGGTGCTATTGCTAACAAAACGATTTATTCAACAAGGCACCTAAACCAAAATAAGAATAAAAAGAGGTATACATTTCATTTGTTATTTTTTCAAACAATCTCTATACTACTTTTAATTTCTATGACTTTAATTACTCTAAGCGTGCTAAATTTACCTATTTTATAAATTTTTTTTGAGTATTCAGTACTATTGAATATTCTACATCCCATTCGACAATTAGTGATTTCACATGTTATTTGGTTCTCGGAAAGGGATGGATGGGGGCACTTATACTTATACGACCTAACCACAGGAGCGCTAAAAAACCAAATCACTTCAGGGGATTTGTTGGTAAGAGATATCATGCATGTGGATGAGAAAGCACGTTGGATGTACTTCTTAGCTAGGGGAAAGGAAGAAGATCGCGATCCTTATTATAAATACCTTTATCATACGCTGCTTGACGGCTCAAAGATTGAACTGTTAACTCCTGAAAACGCTGACCCTACTGTTGAGTTTTCACCCTCAGCTAAATACTTCGTAGATAACTTTTCAACTATAGATACTTCCCCCTCTTCAGTTGTACGACAAGCAGATGGACAATTAGTAGTAGATCTTGAGACTGCTGATATTAACATGATAAAAGAACTAGGATGGAAACCCCCTAAACAATTTAAAGTCAAAGCTCGCGATGATACAAGGGATGTTTATGGTGCAATTTTTTACCCTACAAATTTTAATCCGAATAATAAATATCCGGTTATAGATGCCATTTATATGGGACCCCAAGTGATTAAAACCCCTAAGCAATTTCCACAGAAGGTCGAGCGAGGATTAGCGGATTATTGGAGTCTTCATTCACAAGCCGAAGTTGGATTTATTGTCGTAACGATTGATGGATTAGGAACACCTCTTAATTCTAAAAAGTTCCACGATTTCTCGTATTGAAATCTTAGCGATGGAGGAGGTTTGGAAGATCACATTGCTGGGTTAAAGCAGTTGGCAAGGGATAACCCTTATTTGGATTTAGAGCGAGTAGGTGTATATGGTCATTCAGGAGGAGGATACGCTTCTACTCGAGCAATATTAGCGTTTCCAGAATTTTACAAGGTCGCCGTATCTTCTGCGGGAAATCACGACCAGCGCGGTTATATGGTAGATTGGGGCGAAAAGTATCAAGGCAAGTTAGAAGGAAATAGCTACGATTGTCAAGTTAATGCTAAACTAGCTAAAAACCTAAAAGGAAAATTGGTGATCTCTTGCGATGATTTAGACGATAATGTACATCCTGCTCTGACATTTCAAGTTATAGATGCATTAATAAAAGCTAATAAAAATTTTGATATGTTGGTCCTACCAAATCGTAACCATTTTTACTCTATTGACGCGTATTTCATTCGTAAAGGATTGGATTACTTCGTTAAACACTTATTATATCTTGAACCACCCAAAGAATACAAGATAAAGGAAGCTCCTATGGAAATTTTATTAAAAATATTCGATCTGTAATAATTTCTCAAATTCTTATCTTTTTTAATTTCATATTTTCTAATAGAAATATATCTAAAGTGTATTAATTTATCTTACTTAGATTGTATGAAAGTGGTTAATCCCGAGCTCGTCCCAGTGCGCGAAGAAATATTTCATTGGATTAGTGAAATCTTTAACATGGGAATTCGACGTCCCGGTTATCCTGCTAACTTTCAAGTAATCGACTGGATTAAGAATCAATTTCAATCTTTTGGATTACAAAAAGTTACTTTAGAACCGGTGAATATAAAAAAATGGGAATCCTTTGGAGGAGAAATAACACTTTGGTTGAAATGTAATCCTCAAACCCTCGTGAAAGTTCCTTGCTATCCTATTCCATACACTAAGCCACCTAGCGATCTTATAGCGGAATTATGTTATTTTCCCGGAGAGGATCCAATCTCAGGGAAGATAGCATTATCAAGATTTGAGTTATATAAATTTCCCATTAAATTATTGAAAAAATATCCCGGAGTGGATAGATATTACGATCCTGAAAACGAATTTGAGATATTAGAACAAACCATTCCTTTTAATAGAAGAATGTTTAGTACATTGGACGAGGCTATATCAAATCGAGGCTTAGGATTAATAGAAATCCTTTCAGGATATCCTTGGGATACAGATAAGTATTACGTTCCCTACGACGCACAAATAAGAGGAATTCCTGGTGTGTACGTTTCCGATAAAAATGGAATGAAAATAACGGAATTGCTAGCTCAAGGAACCGTGGTAGCAAAAATAGAGTATGAAGCAAAAACAACACCAGAAGTGTCTTATAATGTTTTGGGATCACTTAAAGGTCGGGCCAAAGATAATATAGTTATTGGTACTCATCACGATGGACCTTGGAACTCGGCAGTGGAAGACGCTTCAGGAATGGCACTTGTATTGGCGTTGGCAAAGTATTGGTCTCAAATTCCCGAGAACCAGAGACCGTTCAATTTGGTTTTTGTTATGACTTGCGCTCACATGGCGGGAGCGGCAGGAACTCAAAATTTTGTGCAATCTCATGAAAAGTTGTTAAAAAATACCCTTATAGCACTTCATTTGGAACATGTAGCTAGAGATGTTACAAGTAATGATGGAGAAATGCTTATTTTGGAGGATCCAACCGTAAGGTGGTGGTTTGTTAGTCGGATTCTGCCTTTAGAGGAAATAGTAGAGAATGTTATCTTTCAAGAGGGATTAGAGCGTTCTATACTTCTTCCACCTGATGGATTTCCTCCTGGAAGTGATGCACCTCCAACGGATGGGCATTATTATCATTTAAACGGAATACCAATAATTTCCTTCCTTACGGCACCTCCCTATCTGTTCGATCCCTCTGACACATTAGATAAAGTACATCAAGATAGTCTAGAACCTCTAGTAAGGGCAGCAATTAAAATTATCAATTCTTTAGGAGAATATTCTGCAGCTGATTTGAGAAAGATTATTCTCACGAAAAGTGAGCGAAGAAAGCTTAGAAAGGTAGAGTTAAGGAAGAAGAAGTAGAGATTTCCCATAGCAACTATTTTGGACCATACTTTATCCGCTTAACATGATCTTCGAAAGAACGGTCGTTTGATTCGATCCACCATGTTATCCCAGCGTTATCATAAGGAGTAACGATTTTTTGGATAGTATTTTTACTAAGGGGCGTTTTTCCATAAAATGCGATATCAAACGGTTCCGGACTTTTGCGGTGTTTTAATATATACTTTTTTACGTCTGAAATTTCAATTGGAGTAATGTCTTTTCCACTTGCGCTTCCTAGGTAAATTCCATCGTATTTCGCGGCTCGCTTCATAGGACTCTTATTTGGTCAGAATCCTGCTAACCATATCGGAATTCTTGGATGTTGAACTGGTCTATGACGAAATTTAACTTTTACAAGGTTGTAATTATTACCATGAAAAAAAAACTCCTTACCACTCCATAACTCATCTATAATTTCTAAGCCTTCATTTAACAAACTCGCTCTAATAGACGGATCTGCTGTTTCACCAAAAGCTTCGAAGTCTTGCTTGTAGAGACTTAAACCTACTCCGAAGATTAATCTCCCCTCATTCAAATAATCCAAAGTGACAGTTTCTCGCGCTACTTTCCACGGTCTCCTTCTTGCTAAAGGAGTCATGAATACTCCTAACTTGATCTTATTGGTTTTAGCGGCAATTGCTCCTAAAGAAATCCATGGATCGGCTACGGATTCCTCAAACTTCTCTCCGTGAAGGAGTATATCCCAAAGAAAAAACCATCCCATCCCGCTTTTTCTGTTTTCTGAGTGATATCAATTAAGACCTTTGGTTCGCTATATTCATTTGCAATAGGAATATCCAATCCATAGTTCATAGTAGGATTAAATCTATTCGAATTTTTATTTATAAATGTTTTTCTCTTAACATGCTTAACTTCGCCAAAACTTAAATTTTTTTATAATACCTTATATATAAGAAAAATCGTTCAAGATTTTTACTTAACAAAATTGTAAAAATATTAAAACGTGATAATTTATGTCAGACAAACCGCCTCCAGTAGTGGGTACAACAACAGACGATGTTGGAGTATCTGCTATAGATTATTATAGTTGGGGACATGTTGCTATGGGGATTATGGTTTTCATACTTTTATCTTTGATTAATAATGTCCCAAGTATGGTGACTAATACTCTTATATACATTATTCCTTGGTGGTCAATGATTTTACTGGCGATTGTTGTTGCGATCGTTTGGGAAATTCTTGAAAACACGCTGTTAGTGTCGATCGGTGTTAAATTCGAGGGAAGACGAGATTCTCTTGCAAACGCACTTTGGGACGTTCTATTTGCCATTATAGGAGCAATTTATCTCTGGATTTTAAAGGGCATCTTAGTCAATGTGTTTGGAGTAGATAATATACCTCTGTTCTATGTTGTTAGTCTAATTTCGTTTGGGTTTTGCCTTATTTGCTTTGGTATTGGATATGTTATTACAAAAGCTAGATCTTCTTAAATTTAATTCAATGTTGTTTATTTTCTTTTTTCTTATTATTTAGTACTAGTTGAAAAGCTAAGAAAAAACACACAATTTACTCCAGTTTTTTGCATGATATGACAATAACATTTTATTTTTTGAGTCAAATTTCTCACAGTTTAAGTAACAACTCGAGATTTGGGGTTGAAGTGAGAATTGGAAACAAAAAGAAAAATATGCTTTATTGGTTTAGGAGGCGTAGGAAAATCAAGTCTATTATCTTTACTTCAAGGAAAGGATCTCAACAAGGGTAGAAACCCTACAATTGGCTTAGAAATTGAAAGCTCAAAGATAAACGGAGTTAACGTAAATTTCTGGGATCTATCAGGCCAAGAAAGATTTAGACACATGTGGCAAGATTTTTTGAGAGGATCTGGATTAACAGTATTAGTATGCGATTCGACTTCCGAAAATATCAAACAATCGAAAAAAATTATAGAACAATACAGTAAACACTTAGGTGCTAAAATTATCGCTATCGCAAATAAACAGGATCTTTCTGATTCCTACAGCGCTGCGTATGTACAAAAAGAATTGGGTGGGATAAAGACGTACGGCATGTGTGCATTGAGAGAGGATCTTAGAGGACGGTTTAAGCATATTTTAGAATACGAGTTAGGTATTGACGGCTTAGATAAACATTAACACCGCTTCCTATCCTATTACGCCTATTAGAACAGCTTTCCTATTAAATGTGCCATTCGAACGCTTTCTGGCAGTTTAGAGTCGATTGTTGTCAGGTTTAATAGTTTTACTGCCTCTTGCTTATCTATACCTGCAACATGAAAGAAAACTTTGCTGTCTCCTCCGGCAGTTTTTATGAGAGTCTCATATAAATTCCCCGCATCTACAATGTTTTTCAATTTTTGGGTGTATACATCCGGGAATTTTTTTATTAAAGCCTTCTTTACTTTAGGCAAATTAACTTTCCTATTGGTTACAGAGATTACTGGTTTGCCAGTTTCCTCGTAAATTTGGTTAATGTTTGCAATATTAAACCCTCCAAAGGTGATACTATCGCTTAAAATGTATTGAACGTGCTTTTTATACACATTTACAAGATTGATTACCTTTTCAGTTGCATCATTTCCGTCTATTTCTATTTGCTCTGAAGCGACGCTCAACATACGCACACCTTGACACACAACTCCAATTAATCTGGTGTGACTTGAATTTGATGATAAATCAAATTTTGCATCGTCTAAACCAATTGTTATTGGAAAATCCTTCATAATGTAGTTAAGGGAGAAAATCCTTGTATTTATTTAAAAATTTGGTAAATACTTCTGATGCGATGTTATTTTCTTCCTTTCTAGATGATGGATTTCCATATAAATGATCAGAAATGAAATTTATTAAGTCAGGAAGGGTATATTGCTGATTTATCCATAAATATGCAACAATCGCTTCTACAGTGTTTGCCATATCATGTGCATCGGACCTGAGCTTTGCAAAAGATTTTAAATCCGCTTTTTTTAAAGCTGAAGAAAGGATTGTTTTATTAACCTTGGTTCCGGTCCTAATGATTTTCTTGTTAGGATTATTTTTTGATAGATAAAGCGATTTTCCGACAGAATACGCTAAGTTTACAACAGCATCCCCTATTTGGGCTAACCCTTTATCAGTACCAATAGATTTCTTGGATAAGTTGGTAGATAAATCAGTTAATAATAATTTATAATCCATTAAGATAGGATGCACTTCCAACAATTAAAAATTTAATGAGAAGTAGATACTTATCACATTAGTTTTTGGAATACTTTTTCCACAGATTCTACTTCTTCTCTTAAGGAACTTATTCCTTTGAAAAGAATCTCTTTAATATCAAATCCGTTTTCAAGGCGAATAAAGATTTGAGGTGGTTGAAGTCTTGTAACCTTATACGCAGCTATATTTACGCCTTCGATATCTAGCAAGTGTTTGACAAGAATATTACAAAAACCGTGAGATTGTCCTTTCACTGAAACTTCGTAATCATTATCTCCCAAACCATGCTTTATTTCAATATCTAAGTATTTATATTCAACAGGTTGAAGTTCATCTTCTATATCAACATCAAATTCGTCAATTTCCTCCTCTCCTTCTTCCATTTCTTCGGCGATTTGCTCTTCTTTTGGCTTTGAAACCTCTTTCTTTTTATCTAAATCGGGATAAACACTTTCTACATCGTCGTCTTCAAATTCGTCATCAACGAGGTCTCCAAAGTCCTCTTCTTCAATTTCTTCTTTAGTTGCTTTTTTCTTAGCCATGGTATATGAAAATATGAGTCAGGTTATAATTGAATATGATCTATAGAATTTATCTTTTATCATATTTATCTGAAATCAACCTAAAATTACTAATTACTCCAAAATTTTCGCTATATCTCGTATGGTCTCAATAGCAAGATATTGGAGATCTCTAGGACCAAAAATTATTACTTTGATTTTATTACCTTCAATTTCTGCTTTTAAATTAAGATAGGTGACTTTTTTTCTTATCTTTTCTAAAAATTCGATTCCAATCTCAAGTGAACCCGTATTATTGTAAAAATTAAGCGTTTTCTTTACAGATCTAGGCAATATTATCCCTTGATTTCTTAAAATTACACTAGTAACCGTTTATAATCGGTTAGAACCTTAAATTATTCTCTATTTGGCGATAATCAGAAGCTAGCTTTCTTGTTTCGATATTTTCACACATTGAACATTTAAGCTTGTTAAAACCAACCTTATCAAGAGGGGTGCCGCAGATTACGCAATCAGCGTGAATTACTCCCAAATTCTTACCAACAGTACTTAAATTATATTCGTTGAAACTTTGTTCGATAACCTTGGCTCTAACAATGTCGGTTGGCTGAAAAGCTTCTTTGATTTGATCGATGTATTTGTGTGAAATTTGAGACACATGAATGTTTCCGAAATAGCAGCTATTAAAATGAATTTTTTTGTTAATAGTATAAAAGTTTAAGCCCACAGAAAACTTTCGAAGGTGCAAAATAGTACCTATAACGATATCTCCTATCCTTACGACTTTTCTATCTTCTTCTTGGTGGGTTTTAATTTCTATTTCTTTTTTACTTTGATCGATTTCTACCATTCCTGATTTAGTAGCATATATTTTTCCGTTCTGAACAAAGGTAGAATTTTTGTTAGGTAAATATTCTTCTATTACTCCAAGATATTCACCAGTAATTACGATTTTTTTATCTTTAACCATTATTAGATTCAACTTTCGAATTGTATTCTTTACACTTCTTAATTAAAAAAAGTTTTTTAAGTAAAATAAAGTTAATGATAATCAGAAATAAGAACCTGCGTCAATGATGATATCTAGGCTGAATAAAAAAACTCTCATCTCGCTGCTCCAAAATGTAGAAAGCTTCATTGATCCTAAAATTAATTTTGAGCAGTATACTATCGACGCTACATCTGCCGCTGATGTAGTGTATTTTGCAGGTGTGGAGAATGACGATATCAAAGACAAAATAATAGTAGATTTTGGTTCTGGCACTGGTAGATTGTCCATTGCTAGTGCTTTCCTTAATCCTAAATTAGTTTTAAGTTGCGATATCGATCTTGATGCAATCAAAGTGTTAAGAAAAAACGCGAAGAATCTAAATCTTCATAGTCTAATTCATCCAATTTGCGTAGATATTAGAAAACTTGCGATTTATATAACAGACTTTATAGGTAATGTCCCAATAACGACCATCATGAACCCTCCTTTTGGTGTTCAGAAAGAAAAAGCCGACAGAGAGTTTTTAACCAATGCGTTTAAAATCTCCGACATTGTTTATTCAATTCATTTAGCAGGGGAAAAAATTTACAATTTCATAAGAAAATTCATTAGAAAATATAATTGGGATATAGATTATATGTTTCCCTATTACCTCGAGTTAGAAAAAAGCTATCCATTTCATTTTATGAAAACAAAAAAGGTATATGTTAATATTTTTAGGTTCATAAAAAAAGTGGATTACTGAAACTTACTCCATGAAGCAAAATCGGTTGGGTATCGAGCTTTCTCCCCAAGTTCTTCCTGTATTCTAAGCAATTGGTTGAACTTGCTACATCTGTCCGACCTACAAGTAGCTCCGGTCTTTAACTGGCCAGTGCATAATCCAACAGCCAAATCGGCTATAAATGAATCTTCGGTTTCTCCCGATCGGTGCGAAACCATAACGTTGAAGTTATTATTAAAAGCCATTTTAGCTGCATCTATCGCTTCGGACAAAGAACCTATTTGATTAACTTTTAATAATAGCGCGCTTCCTGCTTTTTGCTGTATCGCTTTTTCGAGTATCTTAATGTTTGTCACCGTAATATCGTCGCAAACAATCTGAATGGATTTGTCGACTTTGGCTGTCAAATTTGCAAAACCGCTGAACGCTTTTTCATCAAAGGGATCTTCAATTGATTTTAATGGATAATCGTGAGTCAGATCAAGGTAGTATTGTAATAATTCCTCTTCTGAAAGTTTTTTATCATCAATAAAATACACACCGTTTTTAAAAAATTCGCTGGCAGCAGCGTCTAGCCCTAATACAAAATCTGTTCCTTCTAAATAGCCCGCTTGCTCAACAGCTTCTAATATCACATCTAACGCCTCTCTTGTGGTTGATAAATTTGGAGCAAATCCCCCCTCGTCTCCAACATTTATCGCAGTCTTTCCATACTTTTTACTTAGTAAGCCTTTAAGCGTATGATATACTTCAGATACCGATTGAATCGCAGCTGCAAAACTTTTTGCCCCTATCGGTAAAACCATAAATTCTTGTATTGCTAAGTTATTTCCTGCGTGTTCCCCCCCATTTATGATGTTACAACAAGGTATAGGAAGTAGAAAACTTTCAGAAGTTTTACTATAACTAATCTCGTGTAGGTAGGAATATAAAGGTTTATTCGAAAGAAGCGCAGCTAGTTTAGCTGCTGCTAAAGACACAGATAGGATTGCATTTGCTCCCAATTTACTTTTATTTTCAGTTCCGTCTAATTCGATCATCCTGTTGTCAATTTCGCGTTGGATTCTTACATCCATATTAACTAGGGATTTCGCAATTACATCGTTAACATTTGAAACGGCTTGTAAAACGTGTTTCCCTAAAAACGCTTTTCCTTTATCTCTTAGTTCTAACGCTTCTAGCACTCCAGTAGAGGCACCAGAAGGTACAGCAGCTCTAGCAAAGTGATCGTTAGCATAAACATCAGTTTCTACGGTTGGATTTCCTCTGGAATCTAAAATCCAACGTGATTTAATCTTGGTTATTTGAAAATCAGTCATATTTAGTACTCATCAAATTTTTTTAAATAGGATTATTAATTATGAATAAAGAAAACCGCATTCTTAATAGTTTCTTCTTTATTGTGTTTAGCATAAATCGGTATAAGGTGGATAGGAATGATATCATAGATTAATAAGGTTTTTATTAAAAAACTTGATCTATTTTATTCACCTAGGTTTATAATAATCATCAATAATAGAATAATTCAATTTCTATTTGAATTGTACATTAAAAGACTTACAATAAGACAATAATATATTTTTTTATAAAAGAAACTATATGTACCATTACATGAAGAAACCTAGAAAATAGGAAAAATTAATTATCAAAAGACAGGGAGAAAGATCTTGAAATATATAAATCCAGAGCAAATTAAAAATGAACTGGAAAATATTAATCGCCCTATACCCTATCAAAGCCATGGATTTCCGTATAATAATTTAGATAATAATCAATTTGAAATTCTATTATATTACATTTTTAAAGAGAAAATAAATAGAGGAGAATTTGAAAAGAAATTTGATGATGTTCATTTAATGCCAGGTACAAAAGATCGTGGAAGAGATTGCTTACTCACATGGAAAGGATTAAATGTTGGATTAATACAATGTAAAAAATACGAAGATAAATTATCAAGAAATAAAGTCGGAGAAGAAATAATCAAATTTGTGCTTTATTATTTGGATGATACTAGCTTAATCTCAGATCCAAATAATTTTACTTATTATTTTGCTGTTTCTAATGATTTTAAAGAAAATGCAATTAATCTATTTAATGAATTAAATAGTAATAAATTTGAAGAGAAGGAAATAAAAGGTTGGGCAGAAAAAATTATAAGATCATATAAGACACTTCAAGACTTTGAAATTGAAAAGAATTTAGATAAGATTTTTAAAGTGTTGGGGAAAATCAAAATTTTAAAAATTACAGCGACTGATTTAGATTTAGCTCTCTTTAAATATTCAAATATTGCCTCAAAGTTTTTCAGCGTGACAAATGTAGTAACTGTCAACGATTTAAAAGAAGAATTATCATCTCCCTTCAAAATAACTAATACAGAAATGAATAATGAATTAAGTGAAAAGATTTCAATTGATAATCAAATCTTATATACTTCTCCACACCCAATCTTTTTTATTGGAAGGAATTCTGAGCTCAAACATTTACGAGAAGCATTGAAATTAAATAATACGATTATAATTAATGGAATTGCAGGAATTGGCAAAACTTATTTAATATCCCAATTTTTAGAATTGTTTATTAGCGATTTACATGTCATTTGGTTGGATTTAAATAATATGTCCAATTTAGAAAATATTTTAGTAAATATTGCCATGAATTTTAACAATAATTTTAATGATTCCGAATTGATAAATGTGCTAAAATCATCCTCTCAAATTCACAGGAGAATTCAGATTGCGGCAAACTTAATTGAGAGATTTAAAAGTATTGTTATAGTTGATAATTTTAATTACAAAAAAAATAGTAGAATCCTTCCCTTACTGCAAAAATGTAATGAAATCATGAACCAAGGTAGGTTATTTATTATTACACGAGAAGCAATAGCAGAACATAATTTTCTAAATCCACCTTATCAATATACATTAAAAGGATTGAAAGAAGATAAGAGTATAATTTTATTGAAATACTACTTTAGCCAATTTAATTTAAATGAACCAATTGAAGAAATCTTAATAGATATTCATCAAAAATTGGAAGGACACCCCTATTTCATGCGGATGGTTGTCTTTCTCTCTCAATGGATCTCTTTGGACGAAATTTCTAGTAATATATTTGAATATGGAGTAGATCTTGGAAATTATATACATAATGAAATTTGGGAGATTCTAAGTGAAAGTTAGAGAAAGATGCTGAAAAATTTGTCAATTTTAAGAATTCCATTCAAATTAAGTGCAATCAATTTTATTGAAGACTTGGATAAAGCTACAAACAAATTTATGTCTCTTTTGAAAATGTTTATCATAATGCCATGGGAAATAAGTAGAAACTATTATACAATTCATAATTTGATTAGATTTTTTATCATATCAAAAATTAATCCCTCTGATTTGAATTTACTTCATCAATTTGCAGAAAATTACTATGAAAATCTTCCTAAATTAAATATTAGTGAGGCATATGAACAAATTTATCATTCGCTTGAGACGGGGTTAATAAAACATGCTAAAGAAAAAATTATACCTTTTTTAAAATGGTTGTATTTAAATGGATTTTTCGATTTTCTCTTAGAAGCTACTGAAGAAATGTTATTATATAAAGATGTAAACAATATTGATGCAGTTCATTATTTCCGAGGTAGAGTATTTAGAATAATTGAAGAACCTAAAAATGCTCTAATTTTCTATAATAAGGCTTTAAATTGTCCAGAAGATATGCTTAAAAACGATTTGATCAAATACGAAATAGCAAGTACTCTAGCAGAAGAATCTCCTGATAATATTGATAATGTTTTGAAGTATTACGAAGAATTAAGTAAAAGTGAAGATATTAAGATCAGAATTAAGTCCTCTAATTCATTAGCTTATCTGAATTTGCTATTTAAAGATATAGAAGCTGAAATGCAAAATTATTACTTCAAGGTTATAAGAAAGAATATCAAATTATGTTTAATTAAAAATTTAAAAAGGTCAACTTCAGAAAGCTTTCAACTATTAGGGATTATATATAATCGGTACAAGGACTATACACGGTCTCTAAAATACTTAAAGAAAGCTCTTTTAGTTCAACAATGTCACGAAGACCCTATCCCTGATTTTTCTGGTGAAATTATGAAAAGATATTTTTTATATGATTGTTTGAGTAGTACTTTAGAGAAATTGGGTAAATTTAATCAAGCATTAGAATATGCAGACAAATGTCTCAAAATTGATCAAAAATTAAAATTAGAAAAAAGAATTGCTAAATCTTTACATTTCAAAGGGTATTTATTATGTCAAATTGGACAATACCAAAAAGCGCGTCGAACTTTAGAGGAAAGTCTCTCTATTGCCATAAAATTAGATTTAGACCTAGATAAAATCACAATGACTAGTTATTGGTTAATATTTGCTTTTTGGAACTTAGGAAAATTTAAAATTAGCATTGAGAAGCTATTAGAATATAGAGAGTTAGGAGGAACTTATCCTGCTCCTATTTTTTCAGAAATTGATAAGGAGACTGCTGATCTTACCAAGTTTGGAAGAATAGATGCTTTATCCATTATTGGAAGAGAAGGCTATTATGGATTAATTTTACCAGAGAATATTAGCTTGGATACTATTAAAAAATGGATAGAAGAAATTATAGAAGATAGACCTGAACTAGTCGATCAAGCTAAATTATTCATTCAGTATATTAAATAAAAAACGAGACCAGTATCTAAATCAATACTCTGAAGTACCCCACATGAATATATTTACTTCAAATTTTAGAAAAAATAAACCTTTTAAAAAAATTATTAGTAGGTTTGATATAAACAATTTATCATCGTAGTACAAAATTTTTTAGTTAAAAATTATAAATAGTGAACTAAATATAAATAAGAATCAAGTATTTATGACTAAAGATATAGATGAAAATGATGATTGGGTTAAATATATAAATCCTAACTTTACTTACAATGAAATAAATACTATTAAATATGCATTCAAAAAGGCAGAGAAAAAAGGTATAAGACTAAACTTATTTAAAAGAATAATTACAGAAAAACCACCTCAAGATGTAAAAAGAATTGTGTTCAATAAGGCAATAGAAATTCTGGAAGAATTAATTGAGGAGGGAAGATTACCTATATATAATAAGGTACACGGATTAGTAAGTCCTTATAAAGGAATAATTGGAGATTATATAAAAAGGGACCATCCAGAATTTCAATTCTATGCCGATCAAATTAATAAGAGATATGTTCAAATTATCTATGAAATTAAGGCACTATTTGGAATGGATACAACTACAGATACATACATAGGACATACCGCTTTTACAAAAAAGGAACGAATGATCACCCATTTAAATGAGGCAATAAAGCTTTTTGTAGAGAATTACGATTTGAAAACACAAAATCCTATAACTAATTGGCTAAATTCCAAAATAGATTCTCATTTTGAATCAAATGATTATTATCCTTCTAGATTCATTTTAAAAACTTTCTTAGAAGGTTTAAAACGACTTAAGGGATTCACCAGCATTAAAGAACTTTACACTTATTCAAAAAGAATTATTTCAAACAATGGAGATTCAACAATTAAAACAGAATATGAAAATATAGTAGAAGGCTTACTAGAAAATAGATTATTAACTATGAATATACTCGAAGTTCACCTTTCTACTAATTTTCTATATGAAAATGAAAATTGGTATAAACTTCCAAACAATTACAAAAAAACTGGGACTATCTATCCAGAAGGATTAAATATGCATGATAGAACAGAAGGTAAAACAGATTATAGAACAATACCCTTGTACGATACTTCTTTCCTAATTGCTTTAGGATATAGACCACCAATTATTACAGAAATGCTGAATGAATTGTATGAAGAAGATTTTCACGAGGGACTAATTAGGAAAAGATTGAAAGAATCTTTCAATAATTATTACAAAAAATTATTTAAACCTGTGTTTGAAAAAGTTTTGGAAAAAAATCCTAATATTAATCGAAAATTAATTTCAAAAGCAGTAAATCGTGGGGATGATTTTTTCTATGGTGATGAGTTTAGAGAATGGTATGGGGAATCCACTTCACTTAAAGATTTAAAGAAAGTTTTGAGAAGTAAAAAACTGCATGGTGATCAATTAGATTGGAATAATGTTCAAAAAGAAATTGATGATTATTATGAAAATCAGATAATAAAGGGATTTCATAAATCACAATGGATTAGTTGGTTTATTGATAAAAGGAATGGAATAGAAGAACTCGCTAAAAAAGCAGGTTACTCTGATGGAAAGAGCTTTAGCCTTCATTTCTGGAAACTTCAACGGGTTCAAGAAACTTTTAGAGTTTCAAGTATGAAAGAAGCAATTATAAAATATAGACGAAGAAGAATTATTAAAGAAATGGAAAAAGATCCCTTGCCTTCAATCGTTACTTTAGAAAAAATTTTTGTAGAGGTTTTTGGATATAGAGAAAAAGCAAGCTATCATAGATCTAGTTATTATTGGAAGATTATGAGTGAAGTTTATAGAGAAATCTTTCCAGAATTGGATAATAGCAACAAATTATCTCCCAAACAATTTATTCAAGAAGTAGTTATAAAGATTTCACCAGGATAATTAAAATAATAATTTTTATATCCATTAATCTTTATAAACGCTTTACACTTGTATAAAATATATTAATTATTGTTCTTACTATTTGTAAATACATTTTCACAAAATACTAATAATTTAGAAAAATCTAATGAGTGGTAGATTAGATAGTAGACCATGGGTAGAAAAGTATCGTCCTCTTAGCTTAAGCGACGTAGTAAATCAGAAAGGTATAATTAATAGGCTTAAACAATTTGTTCACGATAATTCGATGCCTCACTTAATCTTCGCAGGTCCAGCGGGAACCGGAAAAACGACCTCTGCATTAGCCTTGGTTAGAGATATTTTTAACCGCAAAATGGCTCCTAATAGTACATATCTGGAATTAAATGCGAGTGATGCTCGCGGAATTGATGTTATTCGAACATACATTAAGGATTTTGCAAAAGCAAGACCTCCTATTGATGTCCCCTTTAAGATTCTCATTCTAGACGAAGCTGATAATATGACCGGACCTGCTCAACAAGCGCTTAGGAGAACGATGGAAAAATACACCAGAAATTGTAGAATGATCCTAATTTGTAATTATTCTAATAAAATTATACCCCCAATTCAGTCTAGATGCGTGGTTTTTAGATTTGCTTCACTTAGCGATGAAGATATTAAGGAACGCATCAAATACATTTCAAAGGAAGAGGAGATTAACATAACTAGAGGGGGTTTAGATGCTATAATTGATGTTTCTGGTGGAGATTGCAGGCGTGCGATTAATTATCTTCAATCGTGTGGGACAATTTCTGGAAAGATCGATCAAGATCTTGTTTATAGAGTTGCTGGAGAAGTACCTTCTGAATTGATTAAAAAAGTGTTATTAACTGCCCTTGATGGTGAATTATCGGATGCATTGAATTCATTGAATGCTCTAATTAAAGAATACGGAATTTCAGGTGTAAATGTAATAAAGAACTTTCACCGCGAAATCTATTCTCTTTCCGTTTCCGAAGATCTAAAGATAGAACTTTCAAAATTGCTTGCTGAATTCGAATATCGATTAAGTCAAGGTGGAACGGAAGAAATACAATTGCAGGCATTATTAGCTAATATTGGACTGCTATTCAAGTTAAAATAGTAATTCAATTGAGTAAATAACTCAATCTCGTATATTTTTTAAATTGTCCAATTTAGTCAATTAAGAAAAATACTATAAAAAACTAAGGTGAACTTGAATCATATTCGAAAAGCGTCTTAAAAATATGTACTCTATGGGATAAGTCTATTAACCGATTATAAAAAAATTTTTCCATCCTTTCTTTTGATTTAGTATCGATTTTAAAATTAATATAGTTATTATATTCAATATCCCATAAAATTAAACCTATTGGGTTAACGGGTTCACAATGAAGAGCTTTCGTGGAATCAAAATATGTTAAAAAAGTATTAAAAGACATTATACTACTTCCAACATCCATTAAAACTTTAACAGTTCTTCTTATCTGTTGGCGTAAGAACGATCTTCCTTTAAAATCAAACTGTAGATAATTATTAAGGACTGTGGCAGTAACTTGTTTTAATTCTCTTATAGTGTTAATACTTTCATTAATATTTATTTTTGAAAAGTTTCTATAGTCGTGGGTACCTTCTAATAATTTACAAGCTTTTAAAGTTATTTCAAGGTCGAAATTGTATTGCTCTACTAATTGATCGTAAGGTATGGGGTATATGTATTTGTAATGTCTATAAACAGCATCGTACCTTGGAGATAAATCATAATATATTTCTGAAAAAGCCCATACTCCTATTTCGGGAGGAAGAGCTGTATTGATTTCAATCAATATAGGTTGCTTTCCTGTGGTAATTGAAAACGCGGCTCCTCTTGCAGATACATACCTATCGGTCCTGCTAGCCGTTCTAAATCGAGATGTGCGGTTATCGATTATATATTTCTTTTTGGTTAGAGCATCTATGAGGCACTCTTCGATGGAGTGCTTGTTTATCTGCCGTTGAGAGCCAAAATATTTTTTCTTACCTATGTAGTAGAACTTAATCAAATAAGTTTCCATCATGATTAATTTTCAGTCCAATTTGCTTGCTTTGACTTGTGACTATTGTATATTTACTTAATACGAATTCAAATTTAGAATTTTTAGAAAAGTGATGTAATATTCAATAATTCCTTAGAATATTAACAATCTATGCGTACCATTTTAAACATTTAAAGATAAAAAAAATTGATCTTTTGCCAATAATTTGACATAACCTTTTTCAATTCATTGAAAAGGAATATTTAATGACCGCTCTTTCAATTAATCACATAATATTTTTATATATTTCTTACTAAGGGAAATATTTTAATGAAAAGCAATTTTTTTTGATCTAAGTTATATCATCATAATCTATAAAAAAAATTCTCAATACCTTTTCATAATGAGTTTTTTTAAAAACATTGGTACATCGATAAGAGATTTTTACGATCGTAGCAGAGTAAGTGTCTCAATTAAATCTAAAAATGTGCTTTTCTTCTTTGCTTTAGTTTTAGTTTTTGTTTTGGCGTTACTTATTCGTTTGACTCCAATATTAAGGGGATCACTTATGATTAAAGCTTTTGATCCGTGGATTCAATATTATTCTGCAAAGTATATCACAGAAAACGGAATCTACGAGTTTTTCAATTGGCACGATTATAAAAGCTGGTTCCCTGGTGGAATCGATCGTTACGCACTTCGTCCTGGGTTGCCATTTACAGCCGCAGCTTTCTGGTTTATCTTAAACTCAATTGGTATAAACGTCTCAATATATCATGTATGCTTTTTTTTTCCCGCGTTTATGGGAGGTCTTACGGTTATTGCGGCATTTTTCTTAGGGAAAGAGATACTAGATAGGAGAATGGGGCTTTTAGCAGCTTTCTTCTTGGCTTTAAACACAGGGCATGCTCAAAGGACAATGGCAGGTTTTTTCGATAACGAAACGATTGGTGTATTTGCCACACTAATGGTCTTTTTGTTTTTCCTTAAAGCAATAAAAACAGGCAAAATTTCCTATTCAATACTCGGTGGATTGTTTTTAGGCTATTTATCTCTTAGTTGGGGGGGATACCAATTTGTATTCTTAATAATTCCAATAATCGTTGTAATTTTAGTCTTAATAAATAAATACAATTCTAATGTATTAATAGCGTATGCTGGTGTACAGGGAACTGGACTATTAATCGAAGGGTTGTGGTCTGTTTATGACTACACAAATCTGTTTTCTGACGCAGAAGTGGGGGGTATTTTTCTTTTCACTTTTATATTAATAGCTTTTCATTTAATATATACCAAAAGAGAAAAGTACCCTAAATTTTATTACGGATTATTGAATTTCCTTAAATGGGGTATTATTCCTGTTGCTTTAGTGCTAGCTGTAATAGTTTGGATAAATCCAGAGATTATTCCCTTTGGGTTTGGAGGGAGAATTCAAAGTATATTAAGTCCACTAATGAGAGAAAACATAAACCTTACAGCTTCCGTTGCAGAACATATTCCCAGTCCATGGAGCGTTTTTTACTACAACACATTAATCCCCTTAATATTAGTACCGCTTGGAATATATTTTGCTTTTAAAAGAGGTCAACCAGGTGATATATTATTAATATTATTTACATTACTGATCTTTTATTTTACAGGTAGTATGATAAGAATAATCTTATTATTTGCTCCTGCCGCTTCATTGATGGGAGCGTATGGATTAGTGAATGTATTAAAGATATATGGAAGTTTTGTCGGTGAAAGAAAACTGGGATTAAGCCGTAAACGAAGGCGGCAACTTAGACGAAAGAAAGTTATTAGTAACTCTGAAGTATTTGCTGTATTCTTCTTGGTTGGGTTTTTGTGTTTGGCTCAAGTCGTTCATGCAACAGATGTATCAATTAACCAACTCTCGTATAGTCAAATTGTCACTGGAGGTCAACTACATGATTGGGAGGAATCACTTGCTTGGATGAAAACGAATCTTCCAGGAACTGCAGTAGTAGTTAGTTGGTGGGATTACGGATATTGGTTAACTCCAATAGGTAATGTTACGACCGTAAATGACAACGCCACCATTAATCAGACGAGGATAGGTCTTACGGGAATGGCAATGATGCAGACAAATGAGATATATAGTGCAGAGATATTTCGTCTTTTAGGGGCGGATTATGTTCTTGTCTACTTTGGGTTTCTTTATCCTTCGTTAGGCGGAGACGAAGGCAAATGGCAGTGGATGCTAAGAATTTGTAACGACAATTATGAAATCTACAAGAGATGGGGTTTAGAAAAAGACAATTGGGCTGCGAGTTCAGTGTTTATTGAAAGCGAGTATTATAACTCTTCGAATAATCGCCCAGAAGATAAATGGTTCGATTCTACATTAGTCAAATTGATGTTTGGTTACGAATCAACGAATCCAAGCTCCGTTCCTGAAAATAGTTTCAAGCAATATTACGCAAACGAGATAAGTAACCGTATAGCGGACGATGGTAGAACATGGGCGGAACACATACCGACTAATGGTGCTTACGATTTTAAAGTGTTTAAACCAGAATACTTTTCGCTCAACGGATTAGTGAAACTTTATAAAGTTGATTACACTGCGTTAGACTCGAGTTTTATAATTAAGAATGCATCTGTTTACGACAATGAGCAAGCATTATTAACAGTAGAAAATACTGGGATAAAAGACTTAGAAATCGAAAAAGTAGAGGTAAACAATGACGAATTTGACTTTATTACTACAAGTCAAAACGAAGAAAACTTAGTAAAAGCAGGGGAAGAAGAAATCGTTTGGGTTAACACAAGTTCAACCGAAAATGATTTTAAGGAAGGTGATGTTGTAGATATAACGGTAACAGTTAAAGCTGAAGCGTTGGATGAAACTACCTACGAATTTTCAAACTATACAAGCAGCTTTTTCGTTGAAAAAGGAGAACCAGGTGCAATTAGGATTAATCGAGAAAATTGCGAGATACGGCAATCAAGCGATACTGAGGCAACCACATATATAGAAGTAGAGAATATAGGTAATTCAGTTGAGGTAATTGATAAAGTATATTTAAACACCATTGATAACGAGTTTAATACAACTAATTATTTAAGTGGATCACTAATCTTGCGGCCTGGAGAAATTTCTAGAATTGAGCTTACTGGAGCGAATGGAAGTTATTACGATTTGAATAAAGAAAATTGTGTAGGAGTTCTCACCAGATCAGGTTCTCGGGATGAGATAATTCTCGCATCCAATTACGAAAATTATAAAATTTCGATTATTAGTCAAGATCGCGTATTATCTCCTGAAGTAAGGGCGTTCGGAAATAGTGTGTATCGAAATAATATCCCAATCAGCATAGATAGCACATATGCCAAAATTTATTCCAACGGAACAAAAGAAATGCAAGTCAAAATTAAAAATACGGGCAATGTAATCCTCAGTTTAAATTCCATTCTTGTCAATAATACGATAATACCCCAAAATAAAATTGTCCCACAGAACGGATTATACCAACTGGAACTTAATCAAGAAGAAGTTTATTCTATCGATACCAATTTCATTGACTATAGTACGAATGATCTACTTTCAATATTCGCTACCGCTGATTTTGATGGAGAATATGTTGCTTCTGATATTGGTTATATCCAACCATATATTGAACAACCAAACTTCCAGATTATCAACTCAACATTAGGAGAAGTAAGCTCCTATATGGGCGCAAATGAAACAGGACAATTACTCATTAAAAATACGGGAAACGCCAGTATTATTCTATCCAAAATTATCATTAACGACAATATCGAACTAACAGATAATGATATAAATTATCTGTACGGTGGCTCAACTATTGGTTTTCAAGACGCTGCATTAATTTCATTCGAGATACCAACTCTTCAGATAAACCGGTCAGATATTATAAGAGTCAATATATCCACAGAAAATGCAGGTTATCTAACTCAAAGTTTCGAAGCATATATTAATGAAGAACTATATAATGTTACTATTAACGATATTCAATCCTACGCCGAACGGAGCGGAGATCTATCGATATATGTTCAAAACACAGGGATCGAGAGTGTAAATGTTGAATCGATATATGTAGAAAACATCAATATCCCACTCTCTGAGTTTAAACAGACGGAGTTTGAAATCCTTTCCGAGGAAACATACCTAATATCGATTGATATGGATAATTTAGTTCCTTACATAGGCGATATTGACGCGGGTGATAATCTACTGGTTCTAGTTCGCACTAAAGAAGGTCCAGAAGATTCCATAACAATTAATGTTGGAACATAATCAATTTTATTTTTAAATCATAAAAAACAAATATGATTTTTCATTAAATCTTTTGAGATTTATTTTATATATACCTCAACCTATTTTATAATTTCACCAATATCACTTTTAGGTCTGTTTAATGACTCCCCTTTTTAAAATTGAATCTGATTTTACGCCAAAAGGCGATCAACCACAAGCAATAGATATATTAGCTAACAATATATCAAACGAAAATAAAAAATATCAGACGTTATTAGGCGCGACTGGTACAGGTAAAAGTTTGGATTACTATGAGAGAATAATTTTTAGAGATAAAAATAATCAAATAGTTAAAACTAATATCGGGGATTTTGTAGAAAGTAAATTAAAAAATCCTAAAAGCACAGAAAATTCACTATTTGAAGAGATCTTCGGTTATAGAATATTATCATTCAACAAACATACATATAAAATTGAAGAAAAAAATATAATCCAAATATCAAAACATAAAGAAGAAAAATTATATGAAATTATCTTAGATGACTATTCAAAAATAAAGGTAACAAAAGATCATAATTGTTTTAGATTAAATAATTGTAATTTAAACCTCTGTCTTACGGAAGAACTAAAAGTTGGAGATTATATTCCAATATCAAATTCTGTGTTAAATCCACCTTCATCTGGTATTGAATTTTTAAATTTGCTGGAATTTAACCCTCATATTAAAGTTAATGTAAGATCATTAATTGAAAAGAATTTAAACTTAATTGATGAAATAGTTAGGATTCTAAAGTTTGAACATCATGCGCCTAATTGGAAATTAGACCAAATCCTTAATGAAACAAAAGAGAGGGGGATCTCAGTTGAAAATTTAAAATTACTTCTTTCTAAACTGAATTTAGACCTCAATGATGTTTACTCTAATATTCATATTGTAACTAAAGGAAACGATTCTTTAAATCCATTAATTCCTATTGACGAGTATTTTTTAGTTTTTGCTGGATTATATATATCAGAAGGGCATTCTACTGATCGATATATTCTAATTTCAAATTCAGATAGAATTTTACAGCAAAAATGTAAGAGATTTTTTGATAATTATAATCTAAATTATACTCAAAGAAATAAAAATGATATTCAGTTTAATTCCAAAATCCTCTCAAATTATTTTAAAACTCTTGGAAAGTTAGCTAATGTAAAAAGAATTTCAAGTTTATTTTATAATCTATCAGATGACCAATTACGACTATTTTTAAAATCTATATTCGATGGTGATGGTTGGGTTGAAAGATCGGCAGTTTGTTATTTATCAGCATCAACAGAATTAGTATATGATATAAAAAACTTATTATTAAGGTTTGGAATCACATCAAGGATTAAAAAAAAGAAGAAAAGATATAAAACAACTTCTAATAATTATAAGACTGGAGTCTATTATCAGCTAAGTATATCAGGGCAAAAAAATCTAATAAGATTTTCAGAAAATATATCATTCTCAATTAATTATAAAAAAAAAACACTTAGGCATATTATAGGTAAAAAAGAAAACACTAATGTAGATCTAATTCCAAACTGTTCTGATTATATTAAAAAGTTAAGGTTAGATCATAATTTTTCCCAAAAAGAATTTGCCGATAGAGTGGGGTGCATCCGACAACATATCTCTCATATTGAAAATAATAAAAGAAATCCATCAAAGGAATTATTTAAAAGATTCCTCCAATTTGATAAAAACCCAATAAAATCAAAACATTTATTGAATTTTAATTTCAGAAAGATTATAGATATTAATGAAGTCAAATCTTCTACTGGCTATGTATATGATATTGCTGTGGAAGATCATGAGAATTTTTGTGCGGGAGATGGTAATATTTTTGTACATAATACATTTACCATCGCTCATTTAATAGAGCAAGTTCAAAAACCTACACTTTTAATGGCTCCTAACAAGACTCTTGCGGCTCAATTGTACAATGAACTAAAAGAATTGTTTCCGAACAACGCAGTGCATTATTTCGTGTCCTATTACGATTATTATCAGCCTGAAGCGTATATGCCTATATCTGGACAATACATAGAGAAAGATTTCAGTGTTAACGAAGAAATTGAGAGATTAAGGTTAGCAGCAACTCATGCGGTAAAAACTAGGAAGGATGTAATAATTGTGGCTACGGTTTCTTGCATTTATGGGATTGGTAATCCAGAAATTTGGGCTAGCGTAGCTCTTAGCTTAGAATTAAACCAAGTGATATCCCGTTCTGACATCATAAAAGGACTAATTAGAATGAATTACGAACGGAAGAATATTGAGTTTAGACCTGGAGTGCTAAGAGTAAAAGGTGATATAGTAGATATTTTTCCGGCTTACTTAGAAACTGCGATAAGAATATCCCTTTTTGGAGAAGAAATCGAGTCGATTCAAGAGATACATCCTATTTCAAATCAAGTGTTGAGAGAAATGCCTAATTGCAGAATCTTCCCCGCTACACATTTTATTATTCCTGAGGAAAATAAGATTATAGCTTTAGACACTATTGAAAAGGAAATGAAGGAAAGGATAGAATTTTTCAAATCAAAAAAAAAGTGGGCTGAAGCCCAAAGAATTGAAAGGAGAACTAAATTTGATCTCGAAATGATGAGAGAAATGGGATGGTGTAAGGGAATCGAAAACTATTCCAGACACCTCGATGGAAGACCTCCAGGAAGTCCTCCTATGTGTTTAGTAGACTATTTTCCTAAGGATTTTTTAATTGTAGTTGACGAGTCTCATGTTACTATCCCTCAGATCCATGGAATGATTGGAGGAGATCGCTCTCGCAAAAGAAACTTAGTGAAGTTCGGTTGGCGTTTACCGAGTGCTTTCGATAATAGACCCTTAAAATTTGAAGAATGGGAAGGTAAAATTAACTATATCATATTCATGAGTGCCACGCCGGGTTCTTACGAACTTAAGAAAAGCGGGGGCATTTCAGCAGAACAAATAATAAGACCGACCGGATTGGTTGACCCCATTGTTGAAATACGACCCGCCAAAAATCAAATCGATGATTTACTAAAAGAAATAAGAAAAGTAATCGCAAATAAAGGAAGGATACTGGTTACCACTTTAACTAAGCGAATGGCGGAAGATATAGCGGAATATTACCTAGAATTGGGATTAAAAGTCACATATCTTCACTCTGAAGTAGACACAGTAGAAAGATTCGAAATTTTAAGACAACTAAGGGACGGAACTCATGATATTCTGGTTGGAATAAATTTGCTAAGAGAAGGTTTGGACCTACCTGAAGTACAGTTAGTCGCAATATTAGATGCGGATAAATTAGGATTTCTAAGAGATACACGATCGTTAATCCAAACGATCGGTAGGGCTTCGAGAAATCTCCATGGGAGGGCCATCCTATACGGTGATAGAGTGTCAAAAGCAATGAAAGAAGCTATAAACGAAACGAACCGAAGGAGAAGAAAGCAAACAAAATATAATGAAGAACATAATGTTACCCCCAAGACTGTAGAAAAGAACATATTAGAATCTCTATCCGAAGAAAGAGAATTGAAAGCGAAAGAGACTAAAAAGCTAAAAGTAAATGTAGAAGAAAAGATAAAAGAACTAGGAGATATCGATGTAATCATTCAATACTTGGAAAGTAAGATGTATTTAGCCGCAAAAGAGTTAAGATTTGAAGATGCGGCATATTTAAGAGATAGAATTAAGAAAATAAAAAAAAATCAAAAAATAGTAACCCTTTGAATTTTGAAATTAATTACAATTCAATATAATATAGAATCTATATAACCTCTGATTCAAAATATCTCCTCTGACAATGAATGATCAACCGATAATCATAAAAGGCGCAAGGCAAAACAATTTAAAAAATATTGATGTTGTTATTCCCCGTAATAAATTAGTTGTGATTACGGGAGTGAGCGGAAGTGGAAAATCTAGCTTGGCGATGGATACTTTATATGCTGAAGGTCAAAGGAGATTCCTAGAGTCTCTTTCAAGTTATGCTCGTCAGTTTTTAGGGGAAATGGATAAGCCTGATGTCGATTCTATCGAAGGATTGTCTCCAGCAATTGCAATAGAACAAAAACCCCTATCTAAGAATCCTAGAAGCACGGTAGGTACCGTCACAGAGATTTATGATTATTATAGATTGTTATACGCTAATGTAGGAGTTCCACATTGTCCAAATTGTGGAAAGGAAATAAAACCGCAAACTCCACAACAAATCATCGAACAAGTGTTAAAACTAGTTCCCCAAGGTGAAAAATTTGTTGTGAAAGCTCCGGTAATTCGAGATCGAAAAGGTGAATATAAGGACTTACTTCAAGATTTAAAAAAGCAAGGATATGTTAGAGTAGAGGTTGACGGCATACAATACACCCTAGACGAAGATATTTCGATGGAGAAAAATGTGAAACACAATATTAACGTAATTGTCGATAGGTTGGTAATGCGTAAAAATATCAAGGCAAGGTTGGCCGATTCCATTGAAACTGCTTTAAATTTAACAGAAGGTGTCGTTATTGTCGATATATTAACCGATGAAATCCACACATTCTCTGAACACCTTGCGTGCTTGGATTGTGGAATCTCAATACCTCAAATTGACCACAAAATGTTCTCATTTAACATTCCACACGGAAGTTGTAAATATTGCAACGGTTTGGGAACAGTTTTGGAGTTTGATCCGATTTCTATTTTAGGAACGGATGTAGATGTTACATTGGAAGAAAGCAATGTTAGAAATATTTTAGGCTTCGGTACTGTAACCAGTTATTCTTGGCAAGTACTTAAACAAGTAGCCAACCATTACGATTTTGATACTGACAAAACTCCCATTAAAGACATTGCTCCCGAAATGATCTCTAAATTAATGTATGGATCCGGAGAAGAATTGATTGAATTTCACCTTACAAGCGAAAATCATGACTCTAAGTTTAAAAAGAATGGGAACAAATCGTCCTTTCAATACACGAGATCGTTTGAGGGTTTAATTCCAATGCTTCATAGAAGATACATGGAAACGTCCTCGGAATTTGCAAGAAACAATTACGACTCCTTTATGAAAAAAATTCACTGTCCTCATTGCCAGGGACAGCGATTAAAACCCGAAAGTAGAGCGGTAACCATCGATAGTTTGAACATCGCAGAATTATCTGACTTGTCCGTTAAAGATGCGTTAGAATTTATTCACAATCTCAAATTTGACAATACTGAAAGAATTATTATAAAAGAAGTCCTCAAAGAAATAACAGAAAGGCTTTCTTTTCTGGATAATGTAGGATTGGATTACATTTCGCTTAGCCGTCGCTCTAACACTCTTTCCGTGGGTGAAGCTGAAAGAATTCGGCTTGCTACTCAGCTGGGTTCTAGTTTGGTTGGTGTCCTATATGTATTGGACGAACCTAGTGTGGGATTACACGCAAGAGACATTGATCGACTAATTGCTATGTTAAAAAAATTAAGAGACTTGGGAAATACAGTAATAATTGTCGAACACGACGAAGAAATTATTAGAAATGCGGATTATATCATAGATTTAGGACCATTGGCGGGAATCCACGGAGGAGAAATCGTTGCTCAAGGAGAGTTAGAGACCATTCTTAAAAGCGAGTCGTTAACAAGTAAATTTCTTTCGGGAATGTTTAAGATTGAATTACCTAAAAGAAGAAGAACAATAAATGACAAGTTTGTAGAGATTTTTGGAGCACAAGAAAACAATTTGAAGAACATTGATGTTAAAATTCCATTAGAGTTATTTGTAGGAATTACAGGCGTCTCTGGTGCCGGCAAAACCAGTTTAATTTTAGATTGTTTGTATGCAGGGCTTCATAATATTGTAAATACGAGAAGTTCAAAGATAAATCCAGGTAAATTCAAAGAAATAAAAGGGGCGGACCATATCGATAAAATTATTAACATCGATCAGTCTCCAATAGGAAGAACTCCAAGGTCAGTACCTGCAACCTATACCAAAGCATTAGATTATGTTCGAGAAATTTTTGCTGGATTGCCGGAATCAAGAGAACGAGGGTATAAAAAAGGTCGCTTTAGTTTTAACACTAAGTCTGGTCACTGCAAAAAGTGCAAGGGGACTGGATATCTCTTAAAAGAGATGTACTTTTTACCTGATGTGTATATTAGATGCGATTTGTGTAAAGGAAAAAGATATAACGCTGAGACTCTCGAAATTAAATATAAGTTAAAAACGATTTCTGATGTATTGGATATGACTTTCGATCAAGCGGTAGTATTTTTCGAGAATTTTCCAAAATTAAAGAACACGTTACAAACTGTAATCGATGTGGGACTTGGTTATTTGGAATTAGGACAATCTTCTACCACATTAAGTGGAGGAGAATCTCAGAGATTAAAAATAGCACGCGAACTTAGAAAAACTAGTACAGGCAATACTTTTTACATTTTAGATGAACCTACGACAGGATTGAGTTCTTACGATATTAAAATTCTTTTGAATGTACTTCAACGACTGGTAGAAAAAGGCAATACAGTGGTCATTATTGAACATAACATGGAAATCATTAAATCTGTAGATTATATCATCGACTTGGGTCCCGAGGGGGGTGAAAAAGGTGGTAAAGTCATAACTAAAGGTACTCCAGAAAGTATTCTAAAAAGTAAGAAATCTTATACGGCAAAGTATTTATCAAAATATTTGAACCATAATCAACTAATTGTAAAGAATTAATAAAATTCTAAATTCTTGTTTGTTTTTAATACATAATTAGCGTGAAACACAATACTATATTCACTATTTTTCAAGTAATTCAGTGATGTGATAAAAATTGACCGAAGAAGGAGAAAAAATAATAAGAGCTCCTATAGCGTGCATTTTAGGACATATTGATCATGGTAAAACAAGTTTACTTGATTATATTAGAGGTACAGTTGTACAACAAAGAGAAGCAGCAGGAATAACTCAACACATCGGGGCATCATACTTCCCCACTGAAGACATCGTAAATTTCTTAAGCAAATCTAGGCAAGAATTTGCGGAAAAAAAATTCATATTACCAGGTATACTTATAGTTGACACCCCAGGTCACGCAGCTTTCATGAATTTAAGGAGGAGAGGTGGTGCTGTAGCAGATATTGCGATCTTAGTTGTAGATGTCACTGCAGGCACCATGCCGATAACTTGGGAATCTATTAGAATACTTAGAGAGCGGAAAACACCCTTTATTATCGCAGCGAACAAAATTGACAGAATTTCTGGATGGAAACCAATAAAAGATGCGGATTTCTTAGATACATATAACAAACAAAAACCTCATGTAAGAGAGTTTTTAGATGAAAAGTTATTTCAGATTATAGGAAATTTTCTAGAAGAAGGATTCAAAGGATGTGATCGCTACGATAAGATCAAAGACTTCACTAAAAAAATAGCCATTATCCCCACCAGTGCTAAAACTGGAGAAGGCATCTCAACCTTATTAATGGTACTTATGGGATTGACACAGCAATTTTTAACCGATAACCTCAAATTCTCTGAGGGTTCCGCAAAAGGCGTAGTTTTGGAAGTTAAAAAAGAAAAAGGTTATGGAAAAACCATTGATGTATTGATTTACGATGGAGTCATTAGCAAAGGCGACGAATTTATCGTTGGTGGGCTTGAAAGACCAATAAAATCAAAAGTTAGAGCGTTATTGACCCCAAAACCACTAGATGAGATAAGAGATCCGCATCAAAAGTTTGACTCCAAAGAGATGATTAGCGCGGCATCGGGAGTCAAGATCCTAGCACCTAATATTGACGATGTAGTAGCTGGATCTCCTTTTAGAGGAATATCCAATTC
>JAHPYY010000062.1 GCA_019058515.1 Promethearchaeota archaeon | reverse complement strand
TCTTTTATTTCTAATGGAATTGAGGGCTTTATGATAAGATCGATTCCTAAAAAATTCTGGTGTAGGGTACATAAAAAAACTTTAGATAAAGGCTTCAGTTTTAAGTTATTTGCATATATTATAACACAATTATATAAAACTGCTTTTCCCCAATTGGTGGAATATGTCTCTGTCTTAATCATACACTCAAATACAAGGGCAATTTCCGAGTTCATACCATTGACTTCGGAATTGGTTTATGATCTCAATAGGAAGTGGCTCTCTGAAGTTAACTCGTGGGAAAAAAAGGTTGATTGCAATTATGAGTGGGAATGTAAATCGTGTCCCTATTTTGAAACTTGTTCTCAAATAAAGCGCGTAGTAGAAGGCCAAGAGGGTTCTCGTGATTGAAATTAGAGGTAAATAATAAATTATGAGAGATAAGCCATTTAAAATTGCAATAACTGGAAAGGGAGGATCGGGAAAAACAGTTATAACCTCGTTACTGACGCGTATTATATCGGATGAGTATAATATAAAATTACTATTGATTGATGCTGATCCAACCTACCCACACTTAACAAAGATGGTGAATTTGGCTCCAAAACAAACCATTGAGCAAATTAGATTAAATTTAATCAAAAAATTTAGTAAAAATGCTAAAAATGGTAAGGATTATGCTGAGAATCTTAATTTGGCGGTATACGATAATATCAGTGAAAGCTCTAAATTTGCTCTCTTCTCTCTAGGACATCCTGAGGGAGAAGGTTGCTTTTGCCCGTCTAATACACTGTTAAGGAATGTCTTACGAGAAATTTCTTCTGATTTTGAACTAGTGTTAATTGACGCAGAAGCAGGCTTAGAGCAAATACAAAGGAAAGTACTGGATTCAATTGATTTGTTGTTTATCGTTTCGGATACTTCAATGAGAAGTTTTGAAACGGCATTGGCAATACGAGAATATGGATTAAAGCATACTGCTTGTAAAAGTACTTTTTTAGTATTCAACAGAGTAAAATCTGAGATAAATAGGATTTTAGAGAGTAATGATGTAGCTAATTTCGATTTCTTTTACCAAATTCCAGAAGATCCTCATATTCTTTCTGTGGATATTAACGGAGAATCTATTTTTGAATTACCAAATAACTCGCCTAGCTTGTTAGCAACGAGCGCCATGGTAAAATTATATTTATCAAATCTGCTGTAGGATATAATATTCGTTATAGCAAGCTACTATCATTCTCATTTTGCTTATAGCAATTGCAACACAGAAACTCTAAGAAGTCGCTTTCCCAGAGTTCGATCAACCTATCTCTGTTAAGAGTCGAGTTTGTGTAGCTGAATTCGCTGAAATGAAGACTTCTCGAACATATCCAGCACTTTCTCTCTAATTTTTGGGTTGGATACCTTACAGGGTCTCCGATTTTATCCAATAAGTTCGCTCGATACACCTCAAATTGATTCTTGGTTAATTTCTTTTTGCTATAGAGACTGATTAGTACTGCAAGCTCGAATATAGCCTCTAGATTATCTCCAAATCTCGCTGATGTCTCGATTAATTCCGCTAAATCATACTCCTCTAAAAACATCGTTAGAAACGGGGGAGCTATACTTCTATCGGATAGATCTGTCTTGTTTCCAACCAATATTATTTGCTTTGGTTGAATTTTAGCTTTTTTTGCGTACTGAATAAATAATGTAATATCTTCAAAGCTAGTCGATCTAGTAAGATCCCCAACGAGTATTAAACATTGGGCTCCTTTGTAGAAAATGGGTCTCAGAAAGTCAAATCTTGAAACACCTGCCATGTCCCAAAACTGTACATCTACTTCAATATTGGAAAACTGATATCTCTTAGAAAAAAATTGAGCTCCAACCGTTATTGGTGTGTACGGATCAAAATTATTGTCGATGAGGGTTTTTAGCATAGTGGTTTTTCCCACACCTCCTCTTCCATCGACTACAACTTTGATTATCTCGCGAGTGATAGGCAATCCCCGTTATATAATAATTAAATAAAAAAACACTCATTCTATATATATATTATATTAATTTAAAATTTGTCCTCTACACTAATTTATATATCTCGCTAATAGATAGGCAATTTCGTGCCAAAATCGCATTTCTATTTCAATTTTTTCGCATACTCTTCCCTTAATTGCTCCGCTTCGTGTAAAATCTCTATTTCTCCGTCGAAAGGTAAGTTGTCAACCTCCTCTTTTAAGCGTTTTATCGATTGTTCAAGGTATTTGAATGCTTTCGCAATCTTATTCTGTAAAAATAGAACTTTAGATAGCCTGTATAATATAACTCCTTCATTAGGAATGGATATATTAAACTTACCTGATATATCAAACAAAGTATCATAAAACTTTAAGAATTCTTCATAATTTCCAATTTCAAAGTTTAAACTGGCTAACTCAGCGTAATTTTCCATTAGTCCTTCGTAATTCTGACCTTGAATGTTTAATTCGGCAAGCTCAGAATAAATTTCAATAGCTTTAGCGTAATCGTTCAATTTAATTAATATTTTTCCAATAAAATGTAGAGTTAAAATCTCTTGCTCCCACATTTTATTGCTCCTGTTAACTTTCAATAGAAGATAATGAGTATTTAATGCATCCTTATACCATTTATTCTGGAATTCGGCTTCTCCTTTTTTTTTTAAGGCGGTTAAATTGCGAGGATTAGACTTAAGGGCATTTGTATACATCTTAATAGCACTTGAAAGGTCGCCTTGAACATAAAAAGCGTCGCCCTTATCTTCCCAATTTTTTTTCATGTTACGCGAAAGCTAAGGCTTTTGTCTCAAATATATATAAAATTGTCAAAAATTCAATATAAAGGTGATGGTCTCATATCTTAAAACTTCAAATAATTTATCATAGATAATTCTACAAGTAAATTTTTTAAGAAATAGAACAGGTTTTCAATTAATTACTTTTCAAGGAAATTTGAGTAGCTAATAACCTTTGGGAATATTGAGCTTTTCCTAGGGGAAGATTCCCCGTAGTTCAATAGCTTTAGCTACTCTCGATACCGCTATTATGTATGCTCCTGTCCTTAGCGATAATTTCCGGGTTATTGAAACCTTATATACTTCCTCGAATGCAGATATAATGATTCTCCTAAGTTCTTCATTAATTCTTTCCAAATTCCAAAAGTACGATTGGATATCTTGAACGTACTCAAAATAGGAAACGCACACTCCTCCTGCGTTAGCTAATATATCAGGAACAACATATATTCCTTTGTTAAACAAAATTACATCGGCTTCGGGGGTTGTAGGACCGTTAGCGCCTTCTAATACTATTTTGCAGTTAATATTATCAGCGTTTTCTTTGGTGATTTGGTTTTCTAAAGCCGCGGGGACTAATATATCGCATTCTGTGGTAAGTAACTCTTCGTTTGATATCATTCGATAATGCTTGTTTTTATAATCTTTTAAGTAATTTCCAGAGGTTGTCCACTCTAATAATTTACTGATGTCTAAACCATTTTCGCTGTAAATTCCCCCAGAAATATCAGAAACAGCTAATACTCTACAACCTTCTTTATACAATAATTCTGCGATCGTACCACCGACATTTCCAAATCCTTGAACTACAATTTTCTGAGATTTCAGCTCTAAGCCCAATTTTTTACATAATTCTTTAATAACAAAGTATAATCCCATACCTGTGGCGGAAGCTCTTCCCACGCTTCCTCCTATTTCAATTGGTTTTCCTGTAACCACTCCTGGAACTGAACGGCCTTTGTTCATAGAATAGGTGTCCATGATCCAAGCCATTATCTGGGCGTTAGTATTCACATCGGGAGCCGGGATGTCAATATCAGGCCCGATCATGTTAATTATTTCAGAAGCGTACCTCCTAGTCAATCTTTCAAGTTCAGATTTTGATATTTTTCTTGGATCACATGTAATTCCCCCTTTTGCTCCCCCAAGAGGTAAGTTTAATAAACTACACTTCCAAGTCATCCAGGTTGCTAAAGCTTTTACTTCATCTAAATTGACCGAAGGAGCGAACCTAATCCCGCCTTTACCCGGACCACGTAGTGTGGAATGCTGAACTCTATAGCCATCGAACATTTCAAGCGATCCATCGTCCATTTTCACAGGAATGGATACAATTAAGGCTCTTTCGACTCGTTTAAGATAATGAACTATATTTGGATCTAAATTAATTTCCTTTGCCACAATATCGATTTGCTTTTTCGCTACTTCAAACGGATTGATTTCCAATTCTTTTATCACCCTTTGATTTTATAGTACATTTTTAAGGGAAAAACCCCCTCCATTCAATTGCTTTCGCTAATCGTAATGTTCCAACTGCATAGGCAGCAGTTCTAAGAGATGTAAAATGCTTGTCAGAAAAATGAATTGTTTTATTACAAGCTTCAAGAACTATCGATTTCATTTCTCTATTCACTCGCTCTAAATCCCAAAAGTAAGATTGAATATCTTGGATGTATTCAAAGTAAGACACGCATATACCCCCACTATTAGCTAGTATATCGGGAATAACTTTGATTTTTTTCTCGTTAAGGATTAAATCTGCTTTAGAGGTGGTAGGGCTATTTGCTCCTTCTAATAATATTTGACACTTGACTTCATCTGCATTACTACTATATATTTGGTTTTCAACAGCGGCAGGTATTAAAATATCGCAATCTAAGACTAGTAAATCTTTATTGGAAATGAATGTAATATTATTTCCTTCAAAAGTATGTATTTTATTCCCTTCTTCAGTCCATTTAATTAATTGGTTTATTTCAATGCCATCCTCAGAATACACTCCTCCTTGTTTACCAGATATAGCAATTATTTTATATCCATTCTTGCTAAGATTTTTGCTAACTGATTTCCCAACTTTTCCAAATCCTTGGATCGCAACCTTAATTGGTTTTTTATTTAAATTCCACTTCTTTAACAAGTAATCTAGCACATAAAACATAGATCGCCCCGCAGCTCCAGTTCTACCAACAGTTCCTCCAATTTCAACTGGTTTCCCCGTCACAACTCCCGGAATAGAGCGTCCTTTATTCATTGAATATGTATCCATGATAATCGCCATAGTAGAGGCGTCTGTTCCTAAATCAGGGGCAGGAACATCAATATCAGGACCGATCATGTTAATGATTTCGGATGTGTAGCGACGCGTCATTCTCTCCAGTTCTGGCTTAGATAGTAAGCTAGGATCGCAGCGTACGCCTCCTTTAGCCCCACCTAAAGGTAAATTAAGAAGGGCAGTTTTAAAAGTCATTAAAAAGGCAAGAGCTTGAATTTCGTCTAATGTGACATCAGGAGAATACCTAATACCTCCTTTTGCGGGCCCAAAAATCGTAGTGTGATGCACTCGATAACCCTCAAATACTTGAAGGCTTCCGTCGTCCATTTTTAAGGGCACAGAAACGAGTAACGAGCGTTCCATTTTCTTTAGGAACCTAAGCGCATTTGGATCTAAGTCGATTACTTCGGCAGCGATGTCAAGCTTTTTTTTAGCACTTTCAAATGGATTTATGTTCAATAAGACCACCATATATGAACTAGTAAATACGAAGTGTAAAAATCACCAAAGAAATAAAAACTATTTTTTTTAAATTTAAAAAGTTTGATTCCTCCTTTTAGATTTTTATAATATAACAATTATCAATAAAATTGTATAACACAAATAAAAGAATGATCTGGTACATTTGGAACTATCATTTTAAACCATTATTTTTGAGAGAACTATCCCTATCAGATTTAATGATAGAAGATCTTACAGATATTAATCTTAATAGCGCCAATCATCAAGGGAGCGTTATAGATCTGCAAAATTTCATTTCTGAACCCTAAGGTCCAATAATTTCTATTTTCTTTTCTTTTGCTTTTTTTTTCATCTCGTCTGTTAAGGACAAATGAAAATTATTTTGAACCTGAAATGTCTTTAAATTTGGCATTGAGAATAATTCGATACAAATTTCTTCTAACTGGTTATTTGCAAGACCAAGCAATTTTAATTTCCTTGCGTTTAATACTTCCTTAGGAATTTTCCTTATCCTATTTACTTCTAGCCCTAATATCTCCAAATTATCTAACTCAGAAACCACTATGGGAAAATTTTCAAACTCATTATTTCCAAGTAAAATTACTTTTAGTTTCTTAAGATCCTTTATTGAATTAGGCAATGATCTTAATTGATTATACCGTAAATCAATCCTTAGTAAATTTTTTAATTTTCCGATTGTTTCAGGTAATCGTTCGAATAGATTATTGTGTATATCAACATATTTTAAATTACATAAATTTCCAATCCATTCAGGGAGTTCTTTATCAGTGAATCCGCTTAATAACAATGTTTCAATAGATGTTATAGAACCTATTTGAGGAGGCAAGGAAATCCTATTTGATCCGTCCAAACCAAGACCAGTTATCTTACCGTTATTTAGTTCTATACCCACTTTCATTAGTTTTATATCAGAAACAAACTTAATATTAGACAACAAATTTTTTTCAATCTCGTTAATTCCTAAGGCTTGGGTTCCTAATATTAGCTCTTTTTCTTCTAATTTTAATTCGTTTAGAAACCCCTCTTTTATTAGAAATGTCTGGACAGTATCATTTCCTTCCATATAGCGTTTAACAATTTCTTCAGCGAAAATTTTCCTCGCCTGTAGATCTCCCAATTCTCTAAGTCTCCTTAAGAGAGGGAAGGCTAAGCCTGCATGGAGGAAATGCGAATCGTATTTTTGTTCTACCCAACCTTGCATGTTAGAACAATGACCCCAAAATTCCATTTCGGGAGATATCCTTGTGCTAATTAAATCGCCCTCCTCGAGGGATCTATCTAAATTTTTAATAGCCTCATCAATAGAGGAAATTTCTTCGCTATAGATAGTATCCTCTATATTTCCGATTAGCGCTAAAAACTTGCACTGTCTAAATAATTTCCCTCCAACATAAATATTTGTCTTTCCTCCCTCGAGTTTGAGAGTGATTAAATCATTTACCTTAAATTCCATTTGAATAAAAATTCAGTAGTAGTTATAAGGAGTAATTCTCTTATTAAATTTCTTGCCTCTTAGATGATTTATTGCTTTTTCAATGCTTTTTACCTTTTCTTAATTTTTATAATTACGCTTAAATGGTCGCAACCACCACATTCTATGCGATACACTAGCCTTTCCGCAACAGTTTTGACTTAGGTTTTTGGATAACCTTTCTTGAACGGTTTTTTCTTTTGGTTTCGCCCCCTCTCTCTTTCGAATGGTCAGCAAGGAATGTCGCTCCCAATTTCTTCGACCCTTTATCACTGTAAAGTATAATGCATTATACTTTTAACAAATCGCCCTATATTCAGCAATACTATCAATTTTCGAGAGTTCAACTCATCTGGCTACATCTCATTCTCTTCATAAGTGTAATGAAGTATACTATTACGAAAATTTTCTTTTTAAGCGTTACGCGTGACGCACACTACTTGTAATACTAATTCGAATTTTGCCCTTCAAAATTTTTTTTTTAGCACTTTCAAATGGATTTATGCTGAATAAGACCACCAAATATGAATTAGTAAATACGAAATGCAAAAATCACCAAAGAAATAAAAACTATTTTTTTTTAGTTTTAAAAAAAGTTTGATTCTTCCTTTTAGATTTTTATAATATAACAATTATCAATAAAATTGTATCGCCATTTTCTTCCTTATAATGATTGTATGTCAGTCGTGTCAAAATCTTCTCAACAAAAAGGAACATGGATTTTACTACTGTCTAACATGCAAAAAGTTCCAATACTTCATAAACTTTGAATTTAAATGTTAACTACCTTATATAACACCTAATATAAGAATCATTCTTTTTAGATTGTTGGTCAAATAAATCAACCGTGTAAAAATATTCATCTATCGATTAAGAAAATAAGGATTTCTAGTTTTTTTCTAATTTGAAATGCTCTTTTTAATAGGAATCGTTCGCAGATTTATCTACTTTCATTCATTTTATCATATTTAAATTAAATAAAATTATTTATACGAACACTTTCTATTATATTTTTATATAAATCTAAATAAAAAGAATAAAGAATATGAGATTATCTAAAAGCAAAATAGCAGTAATATCGATTTCTTCTTTAATAATTATTATCTCACTTAGTCTTTGTACAAATCAAGCAAAAGGTTTTCCTGTAGACGATGACATGATAATAGATCTTGAAGTGAATGGAGTAAGTGTAGATGATGCGATGACGGGTTCAACAATCCCAATACCCCCTGATTATACTTTGGAGTTTGAAGGGGTGATCGCCATTTTAAAACCACTAACAATAAATTTCATCGAATTAACAATTTTGGAAGCGGGGTTTCCCATTCATGACCCAATTCGAATAGAGGAATTCTCTTATCTTTATATTCCTTTTCCTATAGGGGTTGGTATTAATGGTACATATGCCATCCCAGAAGAATTTCAAGCAATTATTAGTCAAATCCGAGGTACACACGAACTTAGAATTACAGTAAATTATCAAGTAGAAGAAACGGGCTTAGTTAAAGAATTATCCGTAATTGCTAACATATTTGTTACCTATGACAATCCCCTTGAAGTGGTAGCAACAGGTACAGGAGTTGCAACTGTTGCTGTTACCGTAGTGGGAGTTGTCAGTACGGTAGGAGCAGTAGGAGCTGTTGGTGGTGGCGGCTCTGTTATAGGTGGTAGTTATTTCACTCAATTAAGTCAGATGTGGAAAGCAATAAAAGGTGGCAAAGAAGCCATAAAACTATCAATCTCCGGGATTCCGTTAACAGCTAAGATATTTAGTATGGATAAATTAAAAGAATTTCTCGAAATGATCGGATAAAGAGGTAATGTAAGATATGGAAAGCGAACTTGTAGATATGAAAAATATTGAAACCACTCTAAAAGATTTCTTAAGAGTTTCATGGAAGCAGGAAACTTGTCCAAATTGTGGAGCACCCTGGAATAAAAAGAAAAACCAGTGTAAAAATAAAAAATGCGCAATAACGCTAGAAGAAGGAAAAGAACGATGGGTTGAGACGAGATATCCCGTGTTAATTGATTTGGCGAAACTGATTGTACTCAAGAAAATGAAACTAAAGAAGGCAAAGAAGAAACTAAAATTAAGCAAATTAAATATCCCAAAAAAAGATCTTAAAATTCTGGCAGCTATTTTAGCTCAAGTCCAGTTTATCGATGTAGATTGGAAAAGCATCGTTCCACTAAGTAAAATAATTCGATCAGGTTTAATTGTTGGAGCAACCATTCTTCTCTGGTTGTTTTTATACGGACTTATTACATTAAACCTTATAAACATAGTTCTTACGGTAATAGTTGGTATTATTATCCCTAGCACAGTAGGTTTGATTTTAAGAGCAAGAGTTAACAGAAAGGTAAAAAAAGCCAAGAGAGCTGTAGAAGAGGAGAAAACTCAGCAGGAATCTACAGACGAAAAACCTCATATAAAGGATGATAAAGCGAAATAATAGCCTGAAAAAAAAAAGAGTTAAAGAAAAAGGATAAAAAAAGCAAAAAGAAAGATAAAAACTCTAGAGAAGAAGACAAAACGTAAATTTAATGGATTAACCTCTTTTTTGAAAATATTTTATTTTTTCCCTTTTTTTGTATTAAAATTTATTAATTATAGTAATTAATAGATATTTATTCGAGAATTTTTAAGAAAATGTAAAAAAAAAGAAGTTTAAAAAACATGAAACTCATAAAATCAAAATCAAATCTAAAACCAATCAATCAGGAATTTTTGAACGAGACTTTGAATGGTTCTATTACCTTATTCGGTCTTTTATCGGAATACGCAGATAAAAAACTAAATAAGGATAAATTGGAAGAAGTAATATTAAGCGAACATAAATGTGATAGGCTTAAAGAGAGATATATTGAAACCTTATTCAAAGAAAAACGCGCATTACCATTTTTAGTAGAAGACCGCTACAATATTATATTAAATGTCGATAAAATTAACGATCTCACTGAAACCATAGCAAGGTTCATGAAAATATTACCTTTTGAATTGTATATAGATTTAACTGATGATTTTAAAAAATTCTCTAAATCGGGTTTAGAAATAGTTACTATTTTAATTGATTGTGTTAATAAAATCGAAATTGATTTCACAGCCGCTTATAAAAGAACTTTCGAAGCTGAGGAGATTAGAAGAACAGCAAGAGAATTGAATTTTAAAATCATAGGTTCTTTATATGAGAAAGAAGATTCTGCTGTAAGGGTTTATAGTCTCATAAGATTAATTTTGTACATGTATAAACTCATAACGACAGCCGAAGAGGTTTCAGATTATTTAAGGGGCTTAATTATCAAATATCCTACAAGATAGAGAAGGGTTTAGTATATGATTGTACAAACCGTGATAGTAGTATTTTTATTGATCTCAATTTTGATTTCTTTTGCTATAGGAGCAAACGATGAAACTTTTGCAACTATACACGGTTCAAAGATCCTTAATGTTAAAGAAATTCTGATTTTAGCAACGATTTTTGCTATTTTTGGAGCGTTTATTCTTGGACGTGCCGTTTCAGAAACGGTGGGTAATAACTTACTTTCTATCGAGATTTCCAACGTAGTTGTAATTACTATCTTAATCTCCACCGCTATTTGGTTAATAGTATCTTCTCTATTCAAATTGCCCATTTCGACAACCCATGCCACAATAGGCGCTATCATGGGAGTAGGGGTTTACTTAGGGGGTTTTACTGGTGTAAATTGGCTCACGATATTAGAAATGAGTATTTGGTGGATATTATCACCAGTTATAGGATATATAGTTACATATTTTGCTTATAAAGTAATTCAAAAAACAATTATCTCTAAATTATCGGGATTTCAGGACTTCGAGCGAAGTGAAAAATACTTTTCTTACATCCTTCTAATTGTAATTTGCTGGACTGCGTTCTCAAGAGCGGGAAACGATAGCTCGAATTCAGTTGGAATATTAGTAGGCATTGGAATGGATGTAAATTTAGTACTTCTTGTTACTGGTATAACTCTTGCTGTTGGAATCGTTGTTTTAGGTAGGGGTGTCATCAAGAGTGTAGGAAATATCACCGAATTAAACCCAAGTAGCGCTTTTTCTAGCGAAATTCCGACAGCAATCATTCTTTTTGTAGGTACTATACTTGGAATACCTCTTTCTGGTTCTCACATGTTAGTCGCTTCGTTGGTAGGCTTATCTAAAGCAAGGTATGCTCCAATTAAAAAAGGCATGTGGAAAATCGTTTTAATATGGTTTTTGACCTTTCCAATGGCATTTTTGCTTTCGATTCTAATATATCTTCCATTAAATCTGGTTATATAAAACTAATTTATATGGTGAACCTAAATAAAGGAAGTGTTAACAACAAACAAATCTGAAACGACTTTAAATCCCAAGATACAGACGGTTAGATTGCTGAATATTGCTAGATTGGCATTAATTTTAGTTGATTTGTATGGAAACGAGGCTAGTTTTACAAAAGTAAGAAGATACGATAATAAGGAGGTAGAATTAATGCTTAAGTCATATCATGGGTCTATTACTTTTACATTGTCTTCTCAGAAATCGAAATTTTCTAGCAAAATTGAAAAGGCAAGGGATCCAGCAGCAATCGTTATTCTTAACGTTGTGAAAAAGGATGTATTGAAAGTTTTGGGGGGAATAATCCGTTCAAAGTATAATGTAATTGGGTTAACCAAAATTTTAAGATTATTAATATTGAAGAAAATTCAAATTAAAGGTTCAATTATGGCTGCTTTATCTCTTGCAAGATGTTTAATGATTGGTAATAACGATATATATAACACGCTTAGGTGAATTATCGTCTCTTATTTATATTTAAAAAATAATCCTTTTTTGGGAATAGCAAAAGATATTACTAATCACCATATACATGATTGGGTTTCTGCAGGCAAAAAAATCCTTGGATATTATTGTACATATATACCAGAAGAACTACTTCACGCAGGATCGATACTACCAATTAGAATTAGAGTTACAGGTAGTGAGGAGTCTGATTTAGCCAATTTATACATGGTAAGATTCACCTGCTCTTTTGTGCGAGCAACTTTATCCCTTGCTTTAAAGGGTGCTTATAATTATTTGAATTGTATTGTGTTATGCAACAGTTGCGATCACTCGAGAAGAATGCTTGAACTATTCACAGAAAAGATATTTTCTAAAGAAAATTCGAGCTCAAAACAAGCATTCTATTATACAATTCCCCACATATCTTCACAGGAAGGTTTTGAATGGTTTAATAACCAAATTCAATTATTTAAAATGGAAATAGAAAAGCGATTAATTCATAAATCAATTGAGGACGACCAACTTATATATTCAATAGAAGTATTCAATGAAAATAGAAGATTGTTTCGAGATCTCTACAATTTAAGGACTTTAGAATTACCAAAAGTTACAGGATCTGAATTTATTCAATTAGCGTTGGCAAACACCTCGGTTCCAAAAGAATACGCTAATATCGAGCTAAACAAAATATTGAACTCAATAAAAGCAAAAGAAGGGCTTAAATCAGACTTCAAAAGGATTATGATAGTTGGAAGTGAAATTGATGATACTATTTTATTTGAACTTATTGAAAATTCGGGAGCAATAGTCGTTTCAGACTTATTATGCTTTGGAATTCGTAATTCTCTTGAAGATGTCATTCTTAAGAACGGGAATCCACTTGAAAACATTGCGAGAAGAATTTACTTTAAGCTATCTTGTCCTCGTATGATGGACGACCATCATACTCGCTTGAGCCATCTAAAATCAGAAATTAAATCAGCAAAAATTGACGGTGTGATTTTGCAGCATTTAACAAATTGTGATCTTCACGGTTGCGACAATATGCTCTTTTCCCACGAGTTAAAAGAAATAGGTGTTCCAATATTAAAGTTAGAAAGAGAACATTACCAGAAAGATCTTAATAGGTTAAAAACGAGGATTGAAGCGTTTATTGAGATGTTAGATTAAAAGTTAAAATTAGAGATGAAAGAAGAATAGGTGCCATAAAATAGCGAGCAAAAAAATTATACCGTATGAGATGCTGTTAGAGGCTCTAAATATTACTCTTGAGCTAATAGAAGTAATCTTACCAGAGGATTGCTTACCTTCTTTAAGGATAGGAGCAACTAAAATAATAGATGAACTACAAGATGCAATAGTAAAAGCTAAAGAAGGGTTACCAATCGTTGGGTATCATTTTGCATTTCAAGCAGATTATTTGAAATGCTTCGATTGCGTCCCAATATGTATAGAAGGCGTTCCATTTTTCTTATCCACTTTATTATTAAACGGAGTTGAGGAGTATTACGACACTATAAGTAATTGGGGTCATCCTTTTCACACATGTTCAGCTCAAAAAACCTTTCTGGCGATGTCCTTAGACAATTTAATAGAATTTGATGCGATTATAACCCCAACCGCGCCTTGTGATAGTACCTGTGCGTCTTACCCTTTTTTTAAATATAAAAAGAAATTTCCCTTGATTATTGCAGATCTGCCTTTCATTCATAACGAAGAAAGTTATCGTTATTACGCAAACCAAATCAAGATCAGTCTAGAGAACCTTGGGAAAGTAATAAATCAAAAACCTGATTTTAATAGGATGAAACGAGCAATTGACATTGAAAACGAAGTATTAAAATTAAAGCTCGATATATTCGATTTAATCAAAGCCATTCCAAGCCCTATCGAAAATATGTTTAATCCTGTATCTGCTGCAACAAGTATATTTATCGCAGGAACTAAGGCAAATTACGAGTTTTACAAAGAAATGTTTGATATTGCGAAGAAAAGGTACAATAAAGAAGAGCATTACGGAGGAGAAGAGAAAATTCGGTCGATATGGCCCTATATGTTAACATTTTTTGACATCTCTCTATGCGAGTATTTAGATCGCGAATTAGGTATGAGCATATTATTTGATATATTTAACTATAATTTCTCTGAACCTATTAATACAAATTCAGATTTAAACGAATTATTTCTTGGAATGGCTAAGAAAGGAATGAATTGGCCGATGGTTAAACAGTCTACTCAATTTTATTACTCGTTTATTGAAGATTGCGTTAACATGGCAATTGATTTTAACGCTGATTGCTTCATTTACACGCAAAGCATAGCCTGTAAACAATTTGGTTCAGTGCCTCAATTATTAAAGGAAGCTCTTTCAGAAAAGGTGGGAATTCCGATGTTAACTATAGATTTTGACGTTGGAGACGCTCGAATGACCTCGTTAAACACCTTTAAAGAAAAAATAAATATGTTTACTCAAACGCTCTTATAAGTAAATATTATTATGAGAATCATATCTTGGAATGTAAATGGAATAAACGCTTGCGAAAAGAAGGGTTTAGTTGAATTTATACACAAAAGCCAAGCAGATGTAATATGTATTCAAGAAACGAAATCACCTACTAAGGCTACTCCTGCTTTAATTGATATAAAATCTTATGAGGATCATTGGGTCTACGCGGAAAAGAAGGGTTATAGTGGTGTAATGTCGTACATTAAAAAAACTAAATCTCCAAAAATCATTGAAGGGATAGGT